>JANOWA010000377.1:0-6052 GCA_031417675.1 Methylotenera sp. | reverse complement strand
CATGCCGTAAGTATGGTAATAAGACCGCACCAAATGGTCAGAAGCCGCTTTAGAGGCTGAATAAGGGCTATTTGGCTCATAGGCTTTGGTCTCGGTAAAAGCAGGGTCAGTCGCGCTTAATGATCCATACACTTCGTCTGTTGACACATGCAAAAACCTAAACTTTGCTTTGTATTCATCGCCTAATTCATTCCAATAGGCGCTGGCAGCCTCTAGCAAATTAAAAGTACCCACGATATTGGTTTGAATAAACTCGCCTGGCGCATGAATCGAGCGATCGACATGGCTTTCTGCTGCAAAATTAACGATGGCGCAAGGTTGATGCTGTTTGAGTAAATCGTCCACTAATGCACGATCCGCAATGTCGCCATGCACAAATAAGTGCTGTGGATTGTGTTCAATATCGGCCAAATTGGCTAAATTACCCGCATAGGTAAGCTTGTCTAGATTAACCACTTGGCCAAAATTACTTTTTACCCAAGCATTGACAAAATTACTGCCAATAAAACCAGCACCGCCGGTGACGATAATACAATTATTCATTTTTTGCCTTTTATTTTTAAATCTTCAAAAATCATTACCATGCTTTTGCGCCTGCTTTGCTCAAGCTTTTAAGGTATTCTGCGTGTTCGGCCAATTCTTCATCCGTCGCGCTTAATAGCCTTAAAACCCGCGCCGTTGCAGGTGTTGCCTGTTGCGTAAACGCTTGTTGCGATTGACCTAAATCCATCATTAAACTCTCTTGGCCGCGCGTCATGGCCATGTACACCTCGGCCAGCAACTCGGCATCCAGCAAGGCGCCGTGTAAGGTTCGCATGGCATTATTCACGCCAAAATGACGACATAAGGCATCTAAATTATTACGCTGGCCAGGCCTTGAATCTTTGGCCATTTTAAGCGTATCGGTGATTTTATCGCAAAATGTGGTGATTGGCTGTAGCCCGATACGGCCAAGCTCGCTATTTAAAAATCCTACATCAAATGGCGCGTTATGGATAATCAATTCAGCATTGTTTACAAAGTTGATTAGATCTTGCGCAACTGCCTCAAACAATGGCTTATCTTGCAAAAATTCCAAGGTGATTCCATGCACTTCTTGCGCCGCAGGGTCAATTTCGCGTTGCGGGTTTAGGTAAACATGAAAATGGTTTTTGGTCGGACGGCGATTAATCATCTCTACCGCGGCAATTTCAATAATGCGATGGCCTTGCGCAGGGTAAAGGCCTGTGGTTTCAGTATCTAAAAATAGTTGACGCATTGTTTGACCCTTATAAAAATGCCGCTACGCCTTCATTTGCAAGGCTATCAGCGCGTTCGTTACCCACATTGCCGGCGTGACCTTTCACCCAAATCCAGTCAATTTTGTGTTGATTTGCCAACATATCTAGCGCTTTCCATAAATCATCATTTTTAACAGACTTTTTGTTTGATGTGCGCCAATTACGGGCTTTCCAGCCAATAATCCACTCACTAATGCCTTTTTGCACATACACCGAATCGGTATAAATTTTAACCGTGCATGGGCGTTTTAATGCTTCCAACGCACGAATCACCGCGGTCAATTCCATGCGATTGTTAGTGGTTAATTTTTCACCACCGCACAGCGATTTTTCTTTGCCGTCATATTGCAACCAAGCGCCCCAGCCGCCAGGGCCAGGGTTGCCTTTACAGGCGCCATCGGCATAAATTTCTACTAGCGTTTTTATTATTTCAACAGAATTCATGATTTAACTGGTTTCATTTTTAGTTTGTTTCAATTGTTTTTGTTTCGCTTTTGTTGCGTTTGTTTTTGCTGATGTGGTTTCGATTTAGGGTTGCTGCTTACGGCTAGCCTTTGTTGTAATGCACTTTTTTTCCAGTTGGGTTTTAACAGCGTTATATTCACCACGCGTTTTTTGGCCACGATAAAATAAACACCACCCAGCATTGGCCACCATTTTTCTCCCATTTTATCCATACAAGCGAAGCGTTTTAGCCACTTTTCATCGTTAATCGGTGGCTCATAGGCATGCATACTGCCACTCACAAACTCTAGGCCCAGTAAGGCCAGCCAATCTTTAATGCGCGACAAAGTAAAAAAATGACCTTGCCAAGGATAATTACCACCTTCAGCACAATTGGTTTCTTTGGTTAAAGTTTGTTTAATGCCCCAAGCGCTAATTGGGTTAAAACCCGTTAATATTAAATGTCCTTCTGGCACCAATATACGCTCTGCCTCGCGCAAGGTTTGGTGGGGGTTGCGGCTGAACTCCAGCACATGCGGCAAACAAATTAAATCAATGCAGCTTTCAGCAAAAGGGAGATAATCACTTTCACACAGCGCATCGCCCTCGCGGTTGCCCACATGCATGACATGCGGAATACGTGAGCTTTTAAGCGCGTCTATTTGCAATAAACCCAATTGCAGCGCGTTAAAGCCAAAAATATCACTGACAACTGCGTCAAACATGGCTTGCTCGCGCACCAACACATATTGCCCAAGCGTAGTTTCAAGCCAAACGCGCTGAGACTCACCGCTATTTTGGCTACTATTTTGCATGGTTTTATTTGAGCTAGTTGGTTGCATTACAAGTCAAACAAAACTACCATTAAATATATGCTCAACATTATTCCTATCCCCGCTTTTACAGATAATTATATATGGCTTTTGCATAATGGGCAGAATGCTGTTGTAGTTGACCCTGGTGATGCAGCGCCGGTGATTGCAGCGCTGCAACAACTTAAGCTCAATTTGTGTGCCATTTTAATTACGCATCACCATAGCGACCATATTGACGGTGTGGCAACACTACTAAAGCATCAAAATGCACCAATATACGCGCCGCAATATGAGCAGTTTAAATTTGAGCATATTAAACTGGCTGAAGGCGATGTGGTTAATTTGCCACAAATTGGGCAAGCTTTTAAGGTGATGTGGCTGCCAGGCCACACTTTAGGCCATATTGTGTACGTAAATGATGATTATCTATTTTGCGGAGACACCTTATTTGGCGCGGGTTGTGGGCGATTGTTTGAAGGCACGCCTGCACAATTGCTGCATTCTTTACAACGTTTAAAAAACTTAAGCCCCGCAACACAAGTGTTTTGCACGCATGAATATACCGCAAAAAATATTGATTTTGCACTGACCTTAGACCCAGAAAATGTAGATTTAATCGATAGAAAACAACAGGTTAAACAATTAAGCGCGCAGCAAGCGCCTAGTTTGCCCAGCACGATTGAACTAGAGCTAAAAACCAATCCATTTTTACGTTGTAATCAAGCCAGCATCTTTGCGCATTCCAAAGCGCAAAACAATAAAGAGCTCACTGTTTTTACTGCGATTAGAAGCTTAAGAAATAGCTTTTAGAACTTAAGTTTTTGTCTTGCCTAGAATTAAATAAAACATTATTAATCATCTACATACCATTTAATTATAAAGTAAAACTTTTACTTGACTATTGGATTTTGCGTCGCTACTATGCCTTTAATAGAATCGTTGGAAATCACTAAAATGCATGTTAACCAATCTCCAGTTGCCAAGGCAAGCTTGCGCAACACAGTTGCCGCGAACGCTAATTCGGCCGCCAACTCTAGCGTTGGCCACACGTTCATGTTGGCTTTATTTAGCTTATGCATTTTGGTCTGCGCGACACTGTACGCACCGCATGCTGTAGCAGAAAGCAATGTTTCTGGCGTTGAGATTGAAATTGTCAGCGAGCCTGCCAGTGGCGATTTAGTTAGCGACCCAATACAAGCCTATATCGCCAATTCGGATGCTAATGACGAAAACCAAGAAGATCTCTGGGGCAGAATAAAAGACGGTTATGGCATTCCCGATGTTGAATCGGCCTACGCAAGCAAGCATGAGGCTTGGTATGCTTCGCGCCCAGATTATATAAAGCGCATGGTAGAACGTAGTCAGCGTTACCTTTTTCACATTGTAGAAGAAGTACAAAAACGCAATATGCCGACCGAAATTGCGCTACTGCCGATGATAGAAAGTGCGTTTAACCCACAAGCCAACTCCACCAGTAAAGCGGTTGGCATCTGGCAATTTATTCCATCTACTGGCAAAAATTATGGCTTAAAACAAAATTGGTGGGTAGATAATCGCCGCGATGTAACCGCTGCCACCAATGCCGCGCTGGATTATTTACAAAAACTGCATGGTATGTTTGGCACTTGGGATCTCGCGCTGGCCGCCTACAATGCGGGCGAAGGCACTGTGCAACGCGCCATTGATAAAAATCGTCGCCAAGGCTTACCAACGGATTACCAAAACTTAAGTTTGCCTGAAGAAACCAGAAATTATGTACCAAAATTACAGGCGATTAAAAATATTGTCACTGATCCTGAAAAATTCGGTTTAAAAATCGGCTCAATTCCCAATCGCCCATATTTTGCGCGGGTAACAACGCCTAAACAAATTGATTCAAAACTGGCCGCGCAATTAGCCGAAATTTCATACGACGAGTTTATCTCGCTCAACCCTAGCTACAATCGTCCAGTCATTACTTCGCAAGGCGAAAAAACGCAATTACTATTACCCGTTTGGGCGGCAGAGCGTTTTGCAGATAACCTTGCCAATTACGATAAACCACTCACCAGCTGGCAAACTTACAACGCCAAACGCGGTGAGCGCATGGATAATATTGCCAGCAAATTTGGCATTAATGTCAGTCAATTGCGCGATGTGAATGGCTTGGCGGCCACAGGCAAGCTGCGTAATTCGCAAGCCATGCTGGTGCCTGCGGTTTACAGCGGCAAACCCTTAAGCAATGCAAATGAAATTCAATCAGACAGCATAAACACAGCTGAAATGGAAAATAATAACCATATTGATCAAACAGCTGAAATTGAACCAAGCCCAAGTCGCGCCGTCATACATAAGGTAAAAAATGGTGATACTTTGCAAGGTTTGGCGGCAAAATATAATACTGATGCTAAAACATTGATGAAAATCAATCATTTAAAAAATGCAAAACTTAAAACGGGTCAATCGCTGCATATTAACCAAGTCGCCAGCACTAAACAAAGCAGCAAGTTTGCTAACCACTTAAAAGCCAAAAATGGCAGCATTAAAGGCGCTAATAATAAAAGTAATTATGTTAAAGTAAGTGCTAAGACGCGCGGCAAAACTAGCACAAAAAATATAAACCACGCAAAATCAATTAAAACGCACGCACGCAAACGTATAAAATAAAACGCTTATGAACAATTTAGCATTTCTAAACAAGTCCTTACACAAAAGAAATGCTAACAGTAGCAAATTAATCAGCGGTATTTTTATCGCGTTTTTTTTGCTTGCTAGCTGCAGCAAATCCGCAAACGATTTATCGCCAGAACAACTGCGCAACCTTAACAAAACTTACCCAAGCCAAGCGGGCGGCACCTTGGTAGATGCCATGATTGGCGAGCCATCCAGCCTAATTTCGATGATTGCGGGCGAAGCGCCCTCTTCTGCTATTTCATCGAATATTTTTAATCGCCTACTTAAATATAATAAAAATTTAGATTTAGAAGGCGAGCTGGCGCAAAGCTGGCAAGTATCTACTGACCAAAAAACCATTACTTTTAAGCTAAAGCCCAACTTAAAATGGGCAGATGGAAAACCGCTCACCAGCGCAGACGTGTTGTGGACGTGGCAAGCGGTAACTGACGATAAAAATGGTAGCCCGTACGCGTCCGATTATCAATTAGTAAAAAGTGCAGAGGCGCCAGACCCAACAACTTTTAGCGTTACCTATGGCGAACCTTTTGCGCCAGCAATGGATAGCTGGGCGGGTTTGCAAATTTTGCCCAAGCATTTGTTGGAAGGCCAAGATTTACACACCACCGCCTTCACCCACAAGCCAGTTGGCAGCAGTTATTATCAACTGGATAAATGGACAACGGGCGATAATATTCAGTTATCGCGCAATCCTTCATCCGCGCTGGGGCCAGCAAATATCGATAAATTAGTGTCGCGCATTATCCCCGACAGTTCTGCCCAGTTTTTAGAGTTAATGGCGGGCAATATAGACAGCATGGGTTTAGACCCCACACAGTTTTCGCGCATTGTGCCCGCGCG
>JANOWA010000376.1:0-3088 GCA_031417675.1 Methylotenera sp. | reverse complement strand
GCTTAATTGTGCGCTCGATTTAGATAAGCACGGCGTGTTAGCCAAATATAATGTGGAAATGATAGGCGCGAGTAAAGACGCCATCGACAAAGCCGAAGATCGCCAAAAATTTAAAGAAGCCATGACCAAAATTGGCTTGGGTTCAGCGCGTTCTAGCATCGCGCATAGCATGGAAGAAGCTTTGCAAGTGCAGGGCAGTATTGGCTACCCAGCCATTATTCGCCCCTCATTCACTATGGGCGGCAGCGGCGGCGGCATTGCCTATAACCGTGAAGAATTTATTGAAATTTGCGAGCGCGGTTTAGATGCGTCGCCGACCAAAGAATTGCTGATTGAAGAATCCATGCTGGGCTGGAAAGAGTACGAGATGGAAGTGGTGCGCGATAAAGCCGACAACTGCATTATTATTTGTTCAATCGAAAACCTTGACCCTATGGGCGTGCATACTGGCGACAGTATCACCGTAGCACCCGCGCAAACGCTAACTGATAAAGAGTATCAAATTATGCGTAACGCCTCATTAGCGGTGTTGCGCGAAGTGGGCGTAGAAACAGGCGGTTCAAACGTGCAGTTTGCTATTAACCCCACTGATGGCCGCATGATTGTGATTGAAATGAATCCGCGCGTATCGCGGTCAAGCGCATTGGCCTCAAAAGCCACGGGTTTCCCCATTGCCAAAGTAGCGGCTAAATTAGCGGTGGGCTTTACGCTGGATGAGCTTAAGAACGATATTACAGGCGGCCAAACGCCTGCTTCGTTCGAGCCGAGCATCGATTACGTGGTGACCAAAATTCCACGTTTCGCTTTCGAGAAATTCCCGCAAGCGGATTCGCGCTTAACTACGCAAATGAAGTCTGTCGGCGAAGTAATGGCGATTGGCCGCACGTTTCAAGAGTCGTTCCAAAAAGCCTTGCGCGGTTTGGAAGTCGGCGTAGATGGCCTAGATTCTATTTCAACCGATTTAGACCGCATCAATAAAGAAATGGGCGAGCCAGGTCCAGAGCGTATTTGGTATGTGGCCGATGCCATGCGGCTGGGCGTGAGCAATGAAGATATTTTTAATATCAGCAAAATTGACCCTTGGTTTTTGGCGCAAATTAAAGACATGATCGACCGCGAAGCCGCGCTAAAAGGCAAACATATTGCTGACCTTGATAAAAACGCGCTATTCCAACTAAAACGCCGCGGCTTTAGCGACCGCCGTTTGGCAACGCTACTAGAAACTGACCAACATGCGGTACGCGCTTATCGTCAAGCCTTAAACGTGCGCCCCGTGTATAAGCGCGTGGATACTTGCGCGGCAGAGTTTGCGACGAATACTGCGTACATGTATTCGAGTTACGAAGAAGAGTGTGAATCTAAACCGACCGACAAAAAGAAAATCATGGTGCTGGGCGGCGGGCCAAATCGCATTGGCCAAGGTATTGAGTTTGATTATTGCTGCGTACACGCGGCGTTTGCCATGCGTGATGATGGCTACGAAACCATTATGGTCAACTGCAACCCAGAAACGGTTTCAACTGATTACGACACATCTGACCGCTTGTATTTTGAGCCAGTCACGCTGGAAGACGTGCTAGAAATTGTGCATATTGAAAAACCAGTAGGCGTGATTGTGCAATATGGCGGGCAGACTCCTTTGAAGTTAGCGCGCGCCTTAGAAAAAGCTGGCGTGCCAATTATTGGTACCAGCCCAGATGCGATTGACCGAGCCGAAGACCGCGAGCGTTTTCAAAAGCTCATTCAAGATTTAGGTTTAAAACAGCCGCCAAACCGCACCGCCCGCACGCCAGAAGCGGCGTTGATTGCTGCCAATGAAATTGGCTACCCATTAGTAGTGCGACCAAGTTACGTTTTAGGTGGCCGCGCCATGGAAATTGTGCATGAACAGAGCCAGCTAGAGCGCTACATGCGCGAAGCGGTTAAAGTATCGAACGACTCACCCGTGTTGCTAGATCGGTTTTTGAATGATGCGCTAGAGATTGATGTGGACGCAATTTGCGATGGTAGCGACGTGTTAATCGGCGGCATTATGCAACACGTAGAGCAAGCAGGCGTGCACTCGGGCGATTCGGCTTGTTCATTACCGCCTTACAGCTTAAGCAAAAAATTGCAAGACGTGTTGCGCGAGCAAACCGTGCAAATGGCGCTGGCGCTGGGCGTAAAAGGCTTAATGAACGTGCAATTTGCGATTCAAGGTGAGGTGGTTTACGTGCTAGAAGTGAATCCTAGAGCATCAAGAACCGTGCCGTTTGTGTCAAAAGCGTGCGGTTTGCAACTGGCGAAAATCGCAGCGCGCTGCATGGCTGGGCAAACATTAAAAGCGCAAGGCGTTACCAAAGAAGTGATTCCGCCGTATTTTTCAGTCAAAGAAGCGGTATTCCCGTTTATTAAATTCCCTGGGGTTGATACCATTTTAGGCCCAGAAATGAAATCTACTGGCGAAGTAATGGGCGTAGGCGCGACCTTTGCCGAAGCGTTTGTAAAAGCGCAAATGGGCGCATCGGCCAAATTGCCAAAAGGTGGCCGTGCATTTATTAGCGTGCGTAACGAAGATCACCAAAAAGTGGTGGATATTGCGCAAGATTTGGTTAAGCTGGGTTTTACGCTAGTGGCCACCAAAGGCACAGCCAAAGCATTAATGGCGCATGGCTTAACGGTAATGCCTGTTAACAAAGTGGCCGAAGGCCGCCCGCATGTGGTTGATATGATTAAAAACAACGAAATTAGCTTTATCGTCAACGTGACTGAAGACAAAAAAGCAGTGGCGGATAGTTACGAAATTAGACGCAGTGCGCTACAAAATAAAGTGACTTATTACACGACGTTGGCGGGTGCAAAAGCAGCGTGTATTGGCATGGCGCACATGACGGAACTAAATGTGGAGTCGATTCAAGAGTTGCATAAGAAGTTGGGTGGAATCAATGGAGTCTGAGCTAACCCGCATTTGACGGACACACTGAATTAAGCACATAATTGTTCATAATACCTTTTTTCCATTTCGTTTGGCGTTAAATAGCCCAAGCTTTGATGTATGCGTTGCGTGTTATAAAAGCACTCAATGTAATCAAATAGCGCCAAGCCTGCC
>JANOWA010000375.1:0-6189 GCA_031417675.1 Methylotenera sp. | reverse complement strand
GGTAAAAAACAAAAAAACCACCTAAAAGGTGGCTGGTATTTGTTTTTTGGCGACCCCACGGGGATTCGAACCCCGGTCGCCTCCGTGAAAGGGAGGTGTCCTAGGCCTCTAGACGATGGGGACCTTGGAATTTAAACCGATACAATTGCTTAATTTAAGCAAACCGTATTTTACTACAAACCACTTAATTGCTTAAGCACTTTTACTGCCAGAACCCGCAAATTTGGTGGAGGTAAGCGGGATCGAACCGCTGACCTCTTGCATGCCATGCAAGCGCTCTCCCAGCTGAGCTATACCCCCAAACAACCACTTTGCGGCACTTGAATTAGCTTCAATTCAAAGAAGGCGCAATATTAATGAGGGGCAGGGCAATTGTCAATGAATTTATTGGCGTGAGACTTATTTAAGTGGCTTATTTAAACCATCCATTAGCTGCGCGTATTGCTTTGCGATTCAAACTGCAATAAATCAACGCGCATTGGCGCTTGCCAGCCTGCTTTGCGATGCTCTGCAGCCACATTAGTAAATATGCCGCCACGCACGAAAAACTTGGCGGTCACGCGCATAAAACGTGGCTGTACGGCATTGACCAAATCGTCTAGTATTCTATTGGTCACCGCTTCGTGAAAGCAGCCCTCATTGCGAAACGAGACGATATAGAGTTTTAGGCTTTTTAGTTCCACGCAAAGTTGGTCAGCAATGTAGTCGAGCGTAATTACCGCAAAATCGGGCTGGCCAGTTTTAGGGCACAGGCAAGTAAACTCGGGGATTTCCATATGAATATGAAAATCACGGTTTGGCGCAGGGTTGGGGAAGGTTTCTAGGGCTTTAGAAGGCTGTGCGCTTAAATCGCCTAATAAAGTAACGCTATCGTGTAAGTTGGTGCTAGACATATTGGCATTCATATCAAATAATAGCGGTATTATAAAACGCTTATTAAAAAACACATAAAGCATTATTTTAAATTAATGCAAACTTAAAGATTCTAACCATTTGCGCTTAACCCACTTAAAACTCGCTGGCTTCAAATCATTTGTTGATCCAACCACCATCCACTTGCACGGACAGCGCGTAGGCGTTGTTGGGCCAAATGGTTGCGGCAAATC
Organism: Methylotenera sp.; assembly: GCA_031417675.1. Lineage (GTDB taxonomy): Bacteria > Pseudomonadota > Gammaproteobacteria > Burkholderiales > Methylophilaceae > Methylotenera_A. The sequence continues at coordinate 5,083 of JANOWA010000375.1, read as the reverse complement.
GAATGTGATGGAATCGGTGCGTTGGGTGTTGGGTGAATCATCGGCCAAAGAAATGCGCGCTGATGCGATGGATGCGGTTATTTTTAACGGCTCGTCAAATAGAAAGCCCATTTCGCGTGCGTCGGTTGAGCTGATTTTTGACAATAGCCTTGGCGGGGCGGCGGGCGAGTGGAGCCAATACGCAGAGATTTCAGTTAAACGCGTCATCGAGCGCGAAAAAGGTTCTACTTATTACATTAACAACAGCGCTGTGCGCAGGCGCGATGTGGCTGATTTGTTCCTCGGCACAGGCCTTGGTGGCCGCGCCTATGCAATCATCGGCCAAAACACCATCTCGCGCATTGTAGAAGCCAAACCCGAAGAGCTGCGCGTATTTTTAGAAGAAGCCGCTGGCATTAGCAAATACAAAGAGCGCCGCCGCGAAACCGAATTGCGCTTGCGCGATACGCGCGAAAACTTAGTACGTGTGGAGGATATTTGCCGCGAGCTACAAAAACAAATCACAAAATTAGCATCACAAGCAGTGGTTACGCAGCAGTATCATGCGCTGCAAGCCGCTTATAAGCTGGCGGATGGTCAATTGTGGCTACTTAAAAAACGCGATGCCAGCCGCGATTGGGAGCGCACCAAAGCACAAGTTGAAAAGCTCGTTAATCAGCTAGAGGCGCAAATGGCGGCCTTGCGTAAAAGTGAAAATGAACTAGAACAAAGCCGCCAAGCGCATTACGCGGCCTCTGAAGCCATTAACACCGCGCAAGCCGCTTATTACGAGGCAAATGCTGAGGTGTCGAATCTTGAAAATCAAGTCAAACAAACCACCGAGGCGCGTGAACGCATGGCGCAGCAACTGCAACAATTGTCTGCCTCGCTTGAACGCAATACCCATATCAACACGGCTTTGCTGCAAGAATTAGCACAAAAACAAACTGAACTTAACACCGCTTCTGCCAGCGAAGAACACGCACAATTGGCGCTAAACGCGCTTAAACAAACGCTACCAGAAAAAGAAGCCTTACTAAAAGCGGCCAACGAAGCTGCACAAAAAAGCGCTCAAGCATTAAGTGAAGCCAATCAGCGCATTCAAATTGAAAATAGCAATATCCATTATTTAAACCAAAATATTACCGAAAACAAACAGCGTTTGCAGCGTTTTGAGCGCGATTTTTCAGGCTTGTTGCTACCCGATTTAACACGAATACAAACTAGTGAAACCGCATTAAAAACAGCGCAGCTGGGCATTGTGGCAACTGAAAGCGCTGTACAAAAATTGCGTGCACAAGAAACAAGTTTACAAACTGAAATCAACCAACTGCGAGAGGCACAAAACCAAGCGCAACGCGCCAATAACGCTGCAGAGGCCGAAATACAATCGCTTCAAAAGATACAACAATCATTGAATTCGCAAGGCAAATTAAGTGATTGGCTAGCGAGTCGCGGCATGAAAGAGAACGCGCGTTTGTGGCAAAAAATCAAAATTGATGAAACTTGGAGCGTGGCTTTAGAAGCGGTGTTGGGCGCAAAATTAAACGCGCTTATTTCAGATAAAACAGATTTAAACAATCGGCCACCAGGCGCGCTGGTATTGGGTTACAGAGCGACTAAAAGCGAGAGTTCAAGTAAAGCGAATGCGGGTTTGACACCTTTAATCAGCGTTATAAAAAACTGTGACGCAGATTTAAAACCTATTTTGGCTGATTGGCTGGCAGGCGCATATTTATTGGGTTCTGGCGATGATATGCAAAAAAACATCGCCATGCTGCAGCTAGGTGAAACGTTAGTGAATCAGCAGGGCGATGTGTTTGGTCGCCACAGCGTGGCTTATCACGGCGAAAACGCTAACTTGCATGGTGTGCTTGAACGCCAACAACAACTTGAAACTTTGCAAAAAACCTATCCTACTTTACAGCAACAATTACAAACGGTTTCGGGCCAGTTAAACAGTGCTGAACACAAGCTGCAGCTTACGCGCCAGCAACAAGTACATGAAAATAATCAATTTAAAGCGGCGACCAATGCACTACATCAATCACAGCTTGAGCTTTCGAAGCTAGAGCAAGCGCAAGTGGCCGCAACAGAGCGCGGTAAGAATATTCAAGCGGATATTGTTGCTACTCATGCAAAACTGACACAATTAGCGCTAGATAGTGCTAATAAGCAAGCCACGTTGCAAGCGATTATCACACAACTAAGCACTCTGGAGGCCACAAAAATTAGCACTGTTACGGCCAAACAGCAAGCAGAACAAATGTACTCCGCCGCGCGCGATACAATTCAGCTGGCCGAAAAAACTTACCAAGAAGCTTTTTTTAATAAAAAAATATTAGTTAATAATATCAATGAATTAACCAATAAAATTAAAGTTAATAGTGAAGAAAAGGCTGCATTTTTATTACGTCAGGCCGAGGCAACTGACACCTTAAAATTAACGCCAATGGAAACGCTTAAAACCAACCTAAACGCGGCGATAGATAACAAACAGTTGCGCGAAATTTCGCTGGCCGAGGCACGCAACCATTTAGCTAGTGCAGAACAAATTTTGCAAGCGTTAGAACGTGTGCGCATGCAAAACGAGCAACAATTGCACCCAATGCGCGATAGTTTGGAGCAAAGTCGTTTAAACGAGCAAGAATCGCGTTTGCATTTTGAGCAATGCCAAGCAGGTTTGGTTGATAATGGGATAGATGAGCAAGTGCTAGCAAAAGATTTAGCTGAAAACGTCAAAACCACCGAGTTGGCGCGCAAAACCCTGCAATTGCAACAACAAATAACCGATCTGGGCGCTGTGAATTTGGCGGCTATACAAGAATTGGCGACTGAAACCGAGCGCAAAAGTTATCTAGACAGCCAAATGCTAGACTTAACCCAAGCCACCGAAACGCTGGAAGACGCAATTAAGAAGATTGACCGCGAAACGCGCGATAAATTAATGACCACTTACAATACGGTAAATGGTCATTTTAATGCGCTATTCGCCACATTGTTTGGTGGCGGGCAGGCAAGGCTAGAGCTGCTTGGCGACGAGATACTAGATACTGGTTTACAAGTATTTGCGCAGCCGCCAGGCAAAAAAAATACAACCATTCAATTACTTAGTGGCGGCGAGAAAGCGTTAACAGCGATTGCGTTAGTTTTTGCGTTGTTTAGATTAAACCCGGCGCCATTCTGCTTAATGGACGAAGTGGATGCTCCTTTGGATGACAGTAACACCGAACGCTTTTGCAATATGGTCAAAAAAATGAGCGAGAGAACACAATTTTTGTTTGTTAGCCACAATAAAATCACCATGGAAATGGCGCAGCAACTCATTGGTGTTACCATGCAAGAGTCAGGCGTTTCGCGTATTGTCGATGTAGATATTGAAGCCGCACTGACGATGCAAGCTTAATCGCAAGCTGGAATTAAAAAAATCGTTTAATTAACCATCAATTCGAAGTAAAATAAAAACATGTCTGATTTAAAAGTAGCATTGATTGTTTTGGGCGCGCTGATTATTGCTGGTGTACTGGTGTACAACTGGCTGCAAGAGCGCAAGTTGCGAAACGAGGTGAGTCGTGACTTTATTGTGCCGCAAAAAGATGTGCTGACCGATGATTTTTATATTGATAGCGACGCTTATGTAGAAAAAGAACTGGCTGGCTTAGGCGGCAAAACCAAGCCGAATGCAAAGGCCAGTGTTTCAGACCCCGCGCCAACAAGCGAATCAATCACAGACGAGCAGGCGTTGGCAGTTTTAGATGACAATGCACTCACTGAAGCCGCGTCACAGCACGTTGCAAAATCCGAGTTGCAAAATCAAGCACCTTTTAATGATGCTGCAGATGACACCTTTTTTAGCGCGGCAAATACACAAGCCGTGTTGCAATCAGAATCGCTGCCAGATTCCATTGTAAAAGCTGATTTATATCAACAAGCGCAAGGCGTTTTGGCTAATTTACCGAGCATTATTCATCCGCAAATAGATTTAACGGCAATTTTGTATGCAAGCAAAACGATAGATATGAATGATTTGCAGGCGCTAAAAAATGCAATTGCCGATATTGGCTTGCCAGTGATGTTGCATGGTTTAGATGCAGATGATAAATGGCATTTGATCAATGAAAATGCGTCAAACGCCGCTTTTAAGCAACTCGCTTGCAGTTTGCAGCTTGCCGATAGGGGTGGGCCAATTGCCAAAAACTTACTCAATAAGTTTCAATTTGCGGTAGAAGATACAGGCTTGAACTTAAACGCACATGTTGAGTGGCAAAGCAGCGGCGACGCCTTGCAGCGCGCAATAGAACTCGATCAATTTTGTATCGAAGTCGATCAAATGATTAGCGTACACATGGCGCAAAATGAGTCGCCTATTCACGGCACAAAATTTAAAGGCTTGGCAGAAGCAAGCGGACTAAGCTTGATGGCGGACGGCAAATTTCATTATTTGCAAAATGGTAAAAGCGAGCCTTTATTTGTGCTAATCGACACCAATAATCAACCATTTACCGCCGAGAACTTGCGTACCAATGTGCTTAAAAGCGTGACTTTTCAAATCGAAATGCCCAAAGTCACGAATTGCGAGCAAACGTTTAATCAAATGATTGGCATGGCGCAAAAAATGGCCGCCAGCTTAAATGCGCGCCTAGTCGATGACAATCAGCGCTTGCTTGGCGATATACAAATTGAAAAAATCAGACAGCAACTTAAAGTGATTCATGCCACCATGGTCGCGCGCGGTATTATGCCTGGCAGCCCAGCAAGCATGCGCCTTTTCAGCTAATTCAGACTATGGCGGATTTAGCAGCAGCTCGCCTAGAAGTCGCCGCGCTTAAGGCTGAGCTTGAAATACACATTCGCAATTACTATGTACTAGATGCACCAACTATTTCCGATAGTGATTACGATAAACTATATTTCCAACTAGTAGATATTGAAAAGAACTATCCAGAGTTAATTACCTCTGACTCTCCAACGCAAAGGGTGGGTGCATTAAGCAAAGCTACTTTACTTCCAGTAATTCACTCTCTCCCGATGCTCTCTTTAAGTAACGCGTTTACAGAAAAAGATGTTCAGAATTTCGAGATTAAGTTAGAAAAAATACTTAGCA
>JANOWA010000374.1:0-4400 GCA_031417675.1 Methylotenera sp. | reverse complement strand
GACCTCAGTGAAATCGAAATCGGCAAAGGCCAAGTGTGCAGCACCGGGACAGACATCGCCCTCCTCGCCTTTGGTTCTATGGTTCCACCAGCGCTCGCTGCCGGCGAAACACTAGGCGCAACGGTAGCCAACATGCGCTTTGTAAAGCCGCTGGATATGGATTTAGTCAAACAACTGGCGCAAACGCACGATTTAATCGTCACCGTAGAAGAAAACGCCTTAATGGGCGGCGCAGGTGCGGCGGTGCTAGAAGCCATGCAAGCGCTGAATTTACTCAATCCTACTCTTTGCTTAGGTTTACCCGATACTTTCATCGAACACGGTGTGCATGAAACCATGCTGGCCGATGCAGGCTTAGATGCAGATGGCATCACGCAAGCCATTCAGCATAAATTAAAGCAAATAAAATAAGCCGTTAAATAATCGGCCAAATATTCATTTTAGGGTTGAATTATTTTGCACAGCCGCCATCTTAAGCTTAACAATTATTTGTAAATCCCCTTTATTTTACTGCCTTGATGCGTGTATATTGACGAGTATGATAATCAATACATCGCATAAGCTGGAGCCATTATGAACAAACCTTTGCCCGATGTTGCCAATCAACAGGTCAATATTGAAGATACACAAAACTTAGCGGATGTGCGGCATTTGGATATCAACAAAGTCGGCATCAAATCGATTCGCCACCCTGTCATTGTAAAAGACAAATCAGGCGGCGAACAAAACACTGTAGCCGTTTTCGACATGTATGTGCATTTGCCGCACAACTTTAAAGGCACGCACATGTCGCGCTTTGTGGAGATTTTAAACACCAACGAACGCGCAATTTCAATTGAAAGTTTTGAAAGTATTTTACGCGAAATGGTGGTGCGCCTAGAAGCCAACTCTGGCTATGTGGAGATGCGCTTTCCGTATTTTGTAAATAAAGCTGCACCTATTTCTGGCGTAAAAAGTTTGTTAGATTATGATGTGACCTTTATTGGCGAAATTAAAGATGGTAAATTCGACATCACGGTAAAAGTGCTAGTGCCAGTGACTAGCCTGTGTCCATGCAGCAAAAAAATATCGGATTACGGCGCGCATAATCAGCGCAGCCACGTCACAGTGACGGCATTAATTAACGATTTTATTTGGATTGAAGACATTATTGCCTTGGTCGAAAAGCAAGCATCGTGCGAGCTGTATGGTTTGCTGAAACGCCCAGATGAAAAATTCGTTACCGAGCGCGCTTACGACAACCCCAAATTTGTCGAAGACATGGTGCGCGACGTGGCCACTCAACTCAACAACGAAAAACGCATCGACAAATACATTGTGGAAAGCGAGAATTTTGAGAGCATTCATAATCACTCCGCTTACGCGCTAATTGAAAACGATAAACGTAAACGCTAAAAGAAAAAATAGCCTTATGCAAAACATTCCCGCTTCAGCCAAACAAAAAGCCTCATTTTTTCAAGTGATGAAAGCCGTGCTGTGGAGCATGCTAGGCGTGCGCCAACAAAAAGGCTACGAAAATGACGCTGCAAAAATCACCTTAAAACAAGCCGTTATCGCGGGCATAATTGGTGGCATTGTGTTTGTATGTACCATACTTACACTGGTGACGCTGGCCATTAAATACATGGGTCATTAATCACATTTAAAGATATTTTATGCGCCAAACTGAATCAAACCCGCAAAAACCTGCATCTACTTTAAAGCTGATGGCAATAGTTTGTTTAAGAATTTTAGGCTTTCGCAAAAAGCAATTTAATGAAGATGAGTTTCTGCAATTAACTGGTATTCAGGTAGGTATTGCCTGCATGTTCGCTTTGCTAGGCTTCACCGCGATGATAGCCTTGCTGTCTATCATTGCTGTAAAAACCATGAGTTAACGTGTTTGACTCATATTTAACTGTTTTTTTAATAAAAAGGGGTAAAAAATGTCTGTTGCAAAAGTGATTGAAATTATTTCATCCAGTAAAAAAAGTTTTGAAGATGCCGTGGCGCAAGGCGTAGCCAAAGCCGCCGATTCGCTGCATGACATTACGGGCGCGTGGGTGAAAGAACAAAGTGTAAAAGTATCTAATGGCAAAGTGACAGAATACCGTGTTAATTTAAAAGTGACTTTTGTGCTAAAAGATTTGCCAAAAACCATTGTTAAAACTTCGACTAAAGCGAAAAAGAAATAGGTTAGATTGAATAAAAAAAACGGGCTATTAAGCCCGTTTTTTTATTAGCGAAAGCCTTGCTAATACTTTTTACTCAAGGTCAAAATCGAGTTTTCGTTTTTCATGCTCATGCGATTCAAAGCCGTCATGCCAAGCAGCACAAAAGGTGGCGAGCCGCCTTCATTCACCGTTGCAACGACATCGTTCAACACAATCGTGCCAATTTTTAAGGTGTTAATATGCACCAAATAGGCATTCACGTCGCCATTAGCGGTGGACATAGTAATGCGCTCGCCTTTTTCGTAATCAATTTTGGCAAATTTAGCATCGCCGCTATTTAGCGCAACCGTTGTCGCGCCAGTATCCACCACGTATTTAAGGCTAACGCCATTAATATTCAAGTTGCCAAAGTAGTGTCCCGCTTGGTCGGCATATAAGCTGACTGGCGAGTTGTTGGCTGGCGCATTAGCACCCGCAATGGAGGCGGCCTGACCCATTTTTAGCGTTTGTTGTTTGCCTTCCACCAAAAATGTGGCCGATTCACTGCTGGCAGAAAGTAGCTTTACGCCATTTTTAGTTTGGCCTGCGGCTATGGTTTGTGGCGCACCGCCGTTAATCGCGACAACCACTTTGCCCGAAAACAATCCAACCACATTCAACTGCGTAGCAGCAAATACGGGTGCGGCCAGCAGGCTTATCAACAAACTTAATAATAATTTATTGTTCATTTAAATTCTTTCAGCTAAACATGCCCGCACGGCCATGCGTTTGACTTAATTTTAAACCCAATGCTATCACAGCAAAACCAATTAGTGGAAATATCGCCGCCAATAAAAACGTATTTTCACCGCCCAAATATTGCAAGGCATATCCGCCAGCAAGCCCGCCAATTGTGCCGCCTACGCCATAAGCTACACTATTATAAATAGCTTGGCCTTTGGCTTGATGGCGTCCGTTAAAAAACTGCGTAATCACCTCTATTGATGCCGCGTGAAAGCTGCCAAACGTAAACGCATGCAAGCTTTGTGCAATGAGTAACAGCCACAAGTTATCTACAGCAACGCCTATTAAGCTAAAACGGAGTACCGCCAAGCTTAAACTAATCAACATAATAGTTTTTAAACTAAATCGCGCCATGATTTTTGGCATTAGCATAAACACCATAATCTCGCATATTACGCCCAGCGACCACAACCAGCCTATGGTGCTTTTGCTATAGCCATGTTCGCTTAGATAAATTGAATAAAAATTATACAAAACGCCATGCGCGGTCACCATTAGCGCGCAGCCAATTAACAAGGCAATCACCGTTGGGTTTTTTAGAATCGACCACACCGAAAAATGATCATCTTCGTGCGGCGCGATTGAAGCCTCTGGCAGCTTGAACGTGAGCGCAAATAAAATAATCTGCACACCAAATAAACACCACAGCAAGCTTTTAATGCCATAAGAATCAATGGCATAACCCAATATAATCGACGCTACTATAAACCCAAGCGAACCCCACATGCGAATGCGGCTGTAATGGCCATTGGTGGTGGCAAGATGCGCTAAGGTAAGCGATTCTGACAGCGGCAAAGTTGAACTGGTAAATACGCTTAAAGCCGCCATCACAAAAAACAAAGCCCAAAACCCCTCTGCCCAAAATACGGTTGCAAAGCCAATCAAACCCAAAAGTGCAGTCAGTTTTATCCACTTCACCCTTTGCTTGGTATGGTCTGCCAGCCAACCCCACATGTTGGGCGCAAAAATTCGGCTGATTTGAAATAGTGACATGAGAATGCCAATATCAGCAGGCGAAAACTGCTCCGATTGCAGATACAAACCCCAATAAGGCACAAACGCGCCGACGAAGAAGTAGTAAACGAAGTAAAAACGGGAGAGGTTAAAGTGAAGGGCGTGGCTCAAAATTTAGTTTTTTATGATGGTCTGTTAAAACGCTACGCCGTCATTGCGAGCCAAAAGTTTTATTTTGGCGTGGCAATCCAGTATTAGTTCGCAAAAAATCTGGATTGCCACGCTTCGCTCGCAATGACCGCACTAAATCTTTGGTGTCGTCGTGACAACATCCGCATTTTGGCCGCGATGACGCAGCGCATGATCCATCAACACAATCGCCAACATCGCCTCAGCAATCGGCGTGGCACGCACACCCACACACGGGTCGTGGCGACCTGTGGTTTGCATGGTGACAGCTTTGCCATTTTTGTCGATAGAACGGCGTTCTTGCGGAATGCTAGAAGTCGG
>JANOWA010000373.1:0-3160 GCA_031417675.1 Methylotenera sp. | reverse complement strand
ACTACACTCTCGGCTTCGGCAATATCGCTTTGTTGCGCAGAAACTTGAATCATGTCGCCTGTGCCTAAATCGCTCCACAATTTTTTATCGAAAAGTTTGGGGTTATTCGCAATCACCGCATTGGCGGCGCGTAAAATGCGCACCGTAGAGCGATAGTTTTGCTCTAATTTAATCACTTTTAAGCGACTAAAATCTTCAGTCAACTGCCGCAAATTTTCCACATCTGCCCCGCGCCAGCCATAAATCGCTTGGTCGTCATCGCCCACCGCCGTAAATTGGCCACGCACACCAGTCAGCATTTTTACCAGCTTATATTGGCAGGCGTTGGTGTCTTGGTATTCATCTACCAGTAAATATTGCAGCTTGCCTTGCCATTTGTTAAGGGCGTTCTCATTGGCCTGAAACAATTCTACAGGCAACTTAATTAAGTCATCAAAATCAACCGCTTGATAGGCTTTTAATGTTTGTTGGTAAATTTGATACACCTTGGCTGCCGCGTGCGTTAAATCCTCATCAGCAGTGGCTTTGGCTTGATCAGGGTTTACAAAAGCGTTTTTCCAAGCGCTAATTTGCCACTGCGTATTTTTAAGCAATTTTTTGTCTGTTGTGGCTAATACATCGCTTAAAATTTTAAAGCTATCCGATGAGTCCAATATAGAAAATTGTGGCTTGTAACCAAGCAAAGCTGCCTCTTGGCGCAGCATTTGCAGGCCAAGCGAATGAAAGGTAGCAATCGTCAAGCCTTTAATATTTTTACCCAGCATCAATTTACCTACACGCTCTTGCATCTCGCGCGCGGCTTTGTTGGTAAAGGTAATGGCAGCGATTTCTTTAGGGTTGTAGCCCGCTTCGTTGATTAAATAGCCAATTTTTTCGGTAATCACACGCGTTTTGCCGCTGCCAGCGCCAGCTAGCACTAATAAGGGACCATCGAGATATTTAACCGCTTCGCGTTGTGGGCTATTTAATTGATTTAACATGAATTTATTACAAAGCCAATACTAAAAATGCGCGGGGCGAGCTATACTAATGCCAGTAATGCAGGTTCTGATAACACTATCAACCATATTGTAACTGCATTAATAAATATTGCATGCGCGTTTAATGTTGTACTTACTATTTATTCGAGATATTTAGTTGACATTTATTGACGCACTAACGAATAACAAACTAAAGGCTTTCGTAAAGGTTTAACCAAAGGTTTAATAAAGTGCCCAAGTTTGACTTAAAAACCATTATTTTCATGTCAATGTTGCTCACCTTCATGTTGTCTATGTTGTTGGCCATTACACGCTCGCATCACAAAGATGTGAATGGGCCTGGTTATTGGGCGGTGGGTAATTTAGTGATTGGCCTTGGCATGGTACTGGTGCTGATGCAGCTGGATGCGCCTAAAGTGGTTTTTTTACCTGGCATGGCGCTAATAGGCGCTGGATTAGGCTTATATATCAATGGCATACAAGCCTTTATTGGCAAAATTCCAGATCACCGTATTCCAATAGCAGTATTTATTTTGCTGGCATTAATAGATGCCTACTTTATGCTATTCCATCACAATATGCAGGTAGCTATTGTGCTAAGTGCGTTTATTTTTTCGGCTATTTATCTTTATAGTGCGCGCTTAACTTTTTCGCGCGATGAAGGCTTGGTCGGCAATTTATTTTGGATTGTTTCTAGTCTATATTTATTGATGGCATTATTAATGCTAGGCCGCGCTGTGTATGCCTCGCGGGCAAGTGTTGAGGTTTTTGAATCATTTGCCACTTGGCCGATTAACGCCTATACCTTTATGCTGGGTGCGGTGTCACAATTTTTTATCTCCAGCCTTTTCGTGTTGATTTTAAGCTATAAATTGAATCAAAACTTAGAATCCATTGCCACTATTGACGGGCTTACCAGCATCTTAAATCGGCGCGGATTAGAGGATGCGGCATCAAAAATGCAAGATATGTGCAAACGCATCAACTTAAGCATGGCAGTTATTTTGATTGATATTGATCACTTTAAAAAAGTGAATGACAAGTATGGGCATTTAACTGGCGACGATGTATTAAGGCACCTTGCAAAAGTAGTTGCAGGTATTTTGCGCGCTAGTGATGTGTTTGGCCGTTATGGTGGTGAGGAGTTTTGTGCTTTTTTGCCCAACACCACCGAGGGTGACGCGATAGGGCTGGCAGAGCGCATCCGCGCGGGTGTGGAGGCGAGCCCGCTGAAGTTAGACCCAGCGCTAGCGCGCGGCACGATTAAAACCACCATCAGCATTGGCGTGGCCGATTCGGTGCGGGCTGGTTATGACTTTAAAGGCTTGGTGGCGGCTGCAGATGGCGCGCTTTATAGCGCAAAAAATAATGGCAGAAACCAAGTGGTGAGCTATACGCAAATCACGCGCGATACTAAGTTAATGGTTTAACTGCTTTTTAAATCAACAAGCTGCTGCATTGGGATTTTGTTGGCATATAGATTGCTTATTATTGTGTGCATTACCAGCATTATCACTGCCGAAAATATTCGCTCTATTAGCCGCCGCAAGCCTGTATTGGCTTTGCTGCATTTTGTTGTCTTACATTAATGTATTTTGCCAAAGCGAGCCATCTGGTTTAAAGTGCTTATTAATGTAGTCAATCTGACATATTTGTTAAAAAGTGAACGATGAACGATAGAATCAACAAGACCTTTATTTGCAGTATTGTGTTTTTGGATATGGTTGATTATTCCAAAAAGTCTGATGCCGAGCAAGTTGAAGTGAAGAACCAATTTAACACTTTAATCAGCTATGCCTTAAAAGATATTGCGCAAAACGACCGCATTATTGTGGATGCTGGCGACGGCGCGGCGATTGCTTGTTCTGGCTCACCCGAAGATGCGCTGTTTATCGCACTAACGATTCGTGATGAAATCATCAAAAACAATATGGGCAATAAAAACCCGCTTTTTGTGCGTTTTGGTATTAATTTGGGTACTGTGCGCGTGATGAATGATATTAATAGCCAACCCAATATTATTGGTGATGGTATAAATGTGGCGCAGCGCATTATGAGCTTTGCTAAGCCGAATCAAATTTTAGTGTCGCGTTCGTATTTTGAAATCACCTCACGTTTGTCGCAAGAAATCGCGCAACTATTTGATTATTCTGGTATCAAGCAAGATAAGCATGTGCGCG
>JANOWA010000372.1:0-2677 GCA_031417675.1 Methylotenera sp. | reverse complement strand
GCTCTTTTACTATTTTTATAGTTAAAAATTATCTTAAAACAAAGCATTACAAGCAATGGAGCGGGCGATGAGGCTCGAACTCACGACATTCAGTTTGGAAAACTGAAGCTCTACCAACTGAGCTACACCCGCTTAAGTTTTTACTTTCATCGCCAACAAATATTGCAGAACAGTTATTGGTGGAGGAGGCTGGATTCGAACCAGCGTACTCAGAGAGAACGGATTTACAGTCCGTCGCCTTTAACCACTCGGCCACCCCTCCTAACCGAACCCGCGATTATGCTTATTTTTTGACATGCTGTCAAACAAATTAGGCGCAAAAACAAACAATTAGCTAAATCTTCATTTAAATAATCGGGACTGTCTGTTTTTGGCTGTTTTTAAGGAATCTAGATTTTGAGAAATTTTTGGTGCCGGGTATCGGAATCGAACTGATGACCTTCGCATTACAAGTGCGCTGCTCTACCAACTGAGCTAACCCGGCGTTTTTCTTGAAGGCGAGACTATAACAATATTATTAATTGCCGACTAGTCTTTTTAAGAAAATTTTTTATGCTGCTTATTTTTTTGGCGACTTTACGATTGTTAACGTTGGTTTATTTTTGGCGACTGGCTTTTGCGTATGCGCTTCCTTATTGGCATCTGGCGCAGCAACTACCAATGCTGGTTTTTCTTCTTTAGACGTAGCGGCAGCGCCTGCGCCCAACTCAAAAAACATACCTTGGCTATTTTCACGCGCAAAAATGCCTTTTACGGCACTCATTGGCAAATATAAGTTTTGCGAAACGCCGCCAAAACGCGCAGAAAATACAATCGCATCATTGTCTAAAAGCAAATCTTTGGTGGCGGTGTAATTAAGGTTCAGTACAATTTCACCGTCTTTTACATAAGCCATTGGCACGCGGCACTGCGGGTTCACAGCAACCAATAAATGCGGCGTTAAGCCGTTATCGACGCACCACTCGTGAATGGCGCGTATCATGTAAGGCTTGGTTGGAATCAACCCATCTGCCACATTTATTTCCTCATTGCTTTCTCAGAAGGCGTCATCGCATCGGCATATAGCGGACGTGAAAACAAGCGCTCAGCATATTTAAGTAGCGGCGCTGCTTGGTTGGGCAAATCAATACCATAATGGCCCAAACGCCATAGCAGTGGCGTCACTGCAACGTCTAGCATTGAGTAATCATCGCCCAGCAAGTAATTTTGTTTGCTAAAAATCGGCACAATTTGCGTTAAATTATCGCGCACTGTTTTGCGTGCTTTATCGGCAATTTCTTGATTGTCTGACTCAATATCTTTGATATGCGCGAACAAATCTTTTTCAAAATTATACAAAAATAATCGAGCGCGGGCGCGCATCACTGGGTCGGCTGGCATTAACTGTGGATGCGGAAAACGCTCATCAATGTATTCGTTGATGATATTCGCTTCACTTAATACCAAATCACGCTCTACCAATACTGGCACTTCGCCATAAGGGTTTAGCACCGCTAAATCCTCAGCCTTATTGGCTAAATCGACGTCGATTACTTCAAAATCCATGCCTTTTTCAAACAGCACAATGCGGCAACGGTGGCTAAATGGATCAACCGACCCTGAGTATAATTTCATCATTTTAATACATCCTTTTTTATACAAATAAAGTCGAATTAACTTTATTTAATGTCTTTCCAATAAGCGTTTTTAAGTTTTTTAACTAACACTAAAAGTACGCCTAAAAATAGCAATGCATACCAGCCTAATTGCTGGCGTTGTTGCTTAGCAGGCTCTGCCATAAACGCCATATAGTTGGTTAAATCGCCTACAAACGCGTTGTATTCACTGGGGCTTAATTTGCCTGGTTTTACCAACTCTAACTGATGCGTTTCGTGGTTCATTATCTGCTCGCCTTGCATCTCATATAACACATGCGGCATGGCGACTTTATCGTAAACGGTGTTGTTCCAGCCTGTTGGCGTACTGCTGTCGCGATAAAAACCGCGCAAATAGGCATACACCCAATCCGCGCCGCGTGCGCGCACTTCTACTGATAAATCTGGCGGCGCAACGCCAAACCATTTTTTGGCGTCTTTTGGATTCATGGCCACGCTCATGGTGTCGCCGACTTTATCACCAGCAAATAGCAAATTATCTTTAATTTGCGCTTCGGTTAAACCAATATCTTTTAAGCGGTTATAGCGCATGTAATTGGCGCTATGGCAATTAAGGCAACTATTTACAAAGGTGCGTGCGCCGCGTTGTAATGAGGCGTAATCGCTGGCATCAATCGGCGCGGTCACGCCAATTTTTACCTCGTTGGCCATTGTCAATAAAGGTAGCAAGGTTAATACTAAAAATAGTTTTTTCATGTATATTTTCATGTTAGCCAGTCACCCTTGCTGGCACTGGCTTGGTTTTATCAAGTGTTGTGTAAATGGGCATCAGAATGAAAAACGCAAAGTAAACCGCAGTAAAGAAGCGAGCAACCACAGTAGCGCGGTCTGCGCCACCCATCCAAGCGCCAAACTGACCCCACACGTTTGAGGGCACAGTGCCCAAATAACCTAGCACTACAAAACTCACTACAAAAGCTGCCAAACAGCATTTATATAGCGTGCCGCGATAGCGAATGGACTTCACTTTGCCTTTATCTAACCAAGGCAGTAAGGCAAATACCATCACCGATAAGCCCATT
>JANOWA010000371.1:0-3103 GCA_031417675.1 Methylotenera sp. | reverse complement strand
AGCTTGATTGACGCGTGCGCCTGCAGTTTTAAGCTGCGCCTCAAAACGATCTAAGGCTGATTGCGAGATAAACTTTTTATCCACCAATTGGCGTTGGCGCTCCACGTCAGATTTTGCCAAGGCATAGTTCGCCTCGGCTGCGCGCACATCTGCCATAGAAGCTGCTGCGCCCAAATTGGTATCAGCAGCGTCTAAACGTGCAATCACTTGGCCTTTTTTAACAGTACTGCCAACATCCACTTTACGTTCTATAATTTTGCCTTTTATGCGAAAACCTTGGTTGGTTTCAAAACGCGATTTCACTTCGCCCACCAGTATCATGGCATTATTTGCGGCAGATTTCCCTACCATTGCAACCAAGGCTGGGCGCGGAGGTGGCGGCGGTTCTACGGGTTTTTCACAGGCGACTAGCAGCAGTGCAACTAAACTAATGACGAATATTTTTTTCATTGCCAATCTTTCTGCTTTAATTTTTTGACGCTTTTAAACTCGTCTTTTAAAAGGCCGTGTGTAATCATTTGTTGCATTAAATCTAAACGCGCGGCAATATCGGTCCAATTCACCCATGTATCTTGCGCCATGGTTATTTGCAACGAGCACACACCATGAATACCTGCCCAAACAGTTTGAGCGATTAAATCTACATCGTGCAAATCTGGCCGAAAATACCCTGCATCATGTACGTCTTTCACCACGCTTTTTAGTTGAAAGTATGCATCTTGCTCAGCATTATTTTGCTTCAAACTCGATAGTGCAGGATCAATTGGCGGATGTTCCGTCATAAACATTAGACGATAATGATTAGGGTGAGACAAGGCAAACGCCGCATAACCGCTACCAAGCGCATGCATGCGCTCTACTGGATGCGGTAGTTGTAGAATGGTTATTAAGCTGGACGCCAAGGCTAAAAAATCGGTATCGCATATCGCACGAATGAGGGATTCTTTATCTTCAAAATGATGATAAATACTGGTGGCAGAATAGTCAATACGCTTGGCAATTTCGCGCATGGTTACCGCCTCCACGCCTCGCGAAATAAACAACTCGCGCGCAGCGTCAATAATCAAAGTACGCAGATGTTGCCGTTCTATTTCAGTTTTGGGTTTTGGGGGCATTGCAATCAAACATGAATGTTAACGCTGTTAATTTAACACTGTTAAGTAAATATTGTCAACGCTATTGTGTGGAGATTTTATGAGATGTTTAACGCAGGATTAGAGAAAAGAAGATGACTAGTTTGGTGAACTACTTTTTTGCAATCACGAGCAAACCCGCCACAATCAACAACGCACCTAGCGCAGTTTGCAAAGTAATGGCCTCTTTAAGCAGCCACCAAGCCAGCAAAATGGCGATGACCACACTGCCTTTATCAATCAAGGCAACAGTTGCAACATCACCCATTTTTAACGCTTTGTAGTAAAAAATCCAAGAGCCAGCTGTAGTAATTCCCGACAAACCTAGCCAAATGTAATTAACTTTTTGCAGCGATTTAATTTCAGCTGGCTGCACTGCCATAGCCGCAAATACCAGCACAAAAGCGCATACAAACAGGGTGCGGACGGTTAAACCTAATTCAGATGAAATGCCCGCCAAGCCTTGTTTAGCAACCACCGAGGTAAAGCCCGCAAAAATTGCAGAAATAATTGCGTAGATAACCCAGCGCTCCATCACTTACCTTGATTTTGATTAAGCGCTTGCGTTTGCGCCAGAATAAGCTGTGTTGCTTCATCTAACTTCTGTTCCAAAGCTTGAATGCGCTCATCAACACTTTGAATGGCGAACTCGGCACGCACGTTCACTTCATGGTCAATCTCTGCGTCTAGCCTGTCGCGCGCGCTTTGGCGATTTTGTGACATCATAATAATAGGCGCTTGCACCGCGGCCAACATAGAGAGTATTAGATTAAGAAAAACATAGGGGTATGGATCAAATGCTTCTTTGCGCGGGCCAAGCACTTCAGTATTTAAAAACGCCCACATCAATAAACCAAGCAGAAATAGAATAATAAAAGTCCATGAACCCGCCACCTTGGCAACGCCATCTGCAGCAAACTGACCAAAAGATCGTGTATCAACGTATTCTTGGTTGACATCACGCACGCTCTCCATGCTTTGCAACATCTCAGCAATAGTTTCGCGCTCGGCCATTGAAAGCGCTTTCCAGTCTTTTTCGGAAAGTTTTTTAACAGTTTTTACTGGTGATTTTGCCATAATTGATAAACCTCAATGACTACTTTAGAGCAACATTAATTAGTAGCTAAAAAAGGGGTAATATCAAACAATTATTAGAGATATAAAACCGCAGGGAATACTGTGAGGGCAAACACAAATACCAGCCACTCCATGTTCCAACGCTCAAGATGGCCAGTGAAATGCAGGGTGAGTACCGCAATTGCTAGCGCATAATAAATCGCAATAAGTACCATAAAATACACCCAAATTAAATTTTTTAATTAAGTATGTTTATAACATTTTTTAATAAAAACACCTAAATTTTATGCGACTTATTCTATATTTTTACTTAAATATGCAAAATGGTTTCTTGCCTTTTGGGCTATTTTCGCGTAAATTCAACGTATTGCTAGGGGTCTGGTTTTACTCGTTTTTACTATAGAAAAATGATTGCCAGTGAGAATCACCCTTTGAACCTGATGCGGGTAATGCCGCCGTAGGAAAGCAGCTTTCGTGCTTTCCTGTTTATTAGTTGAATAGGACTTTGTATGAACGCTATCGATAAAAATTTACCAAAAAATCTGCCCAAAAACCTGCCAAAATTTGTTGGCGATACAGCCGAAATTGACCCAGCGACCAAAGTACCATTTGCCAATTCGCGCAAAGTGTATGTTCAAGGTAGTCGCGCGGATATTCAAGTGCCGTTTCGAGAGATTAGTTTAAGCGATACGCCATCCCAATTTGGCGCAGAAAAAAACCCACCCGTGATGGTGTACGACACATCGGGTGTTTATACCGACACAAATGTAAATGTAGATATTCGTAACGGCTTGCCTGCCCTGCGAGCCGCATGGATTATGGAACGCGGCGATGTAGAGCAACTAGATGGCCCGAGTTCAGAATTCGGTCATCAACGCTTAGTTGACCCTGAG
>JANOWA010000370.1:0-3856 GCA_031417675.1 Methylotenera sp. | reverse complement strand
GGCGGGAGAGGGGTTAGGGGAGAGGAGCAATCTTACTAAAGTAAGTGACATAGCCGATTTCGTGTGTTTATCAAAAGGCATTACTGGCGGTTATTTGCCGCTATCGGTGGTGCTGACCCGCGATGAAATTTATCAAGCGTTTTATGACGATAAAGTGGCCAAAGGCTTTTTACACAGCCACAGCTACACAGGCAACCCGCTGGCTTGCAGCGCAGCTTTGGCAACATTGGCCATTTTTGAAAGCGATAATATCATAGAAAAAAATCGTCAAACTGCTGCTTACATCAAAGGCAAAATGCAGGCACTCGCTAACCTGCCAATACAGCATTTACGCCACCAAGGCATGATTTATGCCTTTGATGTGATCACGCAAAATCCAACATTTTCGCGTGATTGTTACGCAGCGGCATTGCGGCAAGGTTTGTTGATTCGCCCCATTGGCAACACGGTGTATTTTATGCCGCCTTATACTATTGACGAGGCCGAAATTGATTTTATGATAGACGCCACTTTAAATATTATTAAGAAAATAATATGAAGCAATTAATTTTAAAAAGCGGGTTTATGTTAACGCTGCTTTGCCTAAGTTTTTTGGCCAAAGCCGAGTTGCCAGCTGCGGTAGCCGATGCGTTAAAACGCGCAAGTATTCCGTTAAGTGCGGTTGCGGTGTATGTGCAAGCGGTTGATTCTACAGCTCCAAGCATTAGTCATAATGCGGCAAAAAGCACTAACCCAGCATCGGTGATGAAGTTAGTCACCACCACCGCGGCGCTAGATGTGTTGACACCAGCTTACCGCTGGAAAACCGAAGTGTATCGTGATGGCGTTGTTGTAAGTGACAAGCTGAATAATGGCGTGTTGCAGGGCAATTTGGTGTTAAAAGGGTATGGCGACCCCAGTTTTAAAGCGCAAGAGTTTTGGCGCCTGTTAATGAGTTTGCAGCAAGCGGGCATTAAGCAAATTACTGGCGATATAGTCATCGATAAAACGGTGTTTGCAAAAAGTGTCGGCGATCGCCATACCTTTGATGACGAAGCTTTTGATAAAGAAAAATGGCGCGCTTACAACGCCGAGCCGAGCGCTTTTTTGGTGAATGGTCGTAATACCAGTTTTAAATTTGTCGCGACTGATGTTGGGGTAAACGTGACGCAAGAATTTGAGTTGCCCGAAGTGCAACTTGTGAATAATTTAAAGCTAAAAAGCGGCGCTTGCGGCGAATGGCGCAGTAACTTTGGCTATACCGTTAAGCAAAAAGAAGCGTGTAGCAATAGCAACTGCAATAAAAATACTGGCGCTGTCGTCACCTTTGGCGGCACTTTTTCACCCGATTGTGGCGAGCGCTATTTAGAGCTAAGTGTGCTAGATGACGAGCAATATGCCTTTGCCACGTTTAAAAAATTGTGGGTTGAGCTAGGTGGAAAGTTTAACGGTAAGCTTAAAATACAAGCCACCCCAGCAAGTGCGACTAAAGTGCTGGAACAGTTATCAGAGCCGCTTGGCTATGTAGAGCGGGATATTAACAAGTGGAGCAACAACCTAATGGCGCGGCAATTATTGCTGACTTTAGCGGTAGAGAAGCAAGCTGCACCCGCCACAGAGACAAAAGGCGCGCAAGTATTAAAAGATTGGATGGCGTCAAAAAACATCGACGCGACTGAATTAGTGATAGAAAATGGCTCGGGTTTATCGCGCAACGAGCGCATTAGTGCCGAACATTTAGGCGCATTGTTAGTGAGCGCTTACCATAGCGCTATCATGCCAGAACTCATGGCCTCGCTGCCCATTTTGGCGCAAGATGGCACGGTTAAAAAACGCTTGAATGATAGCCAGGTACAAGGCCGCGCGCAC
Source organism: Methylotenera sp. (assembly GCA_031417675.1). Taxonomy (GTDB): domain Bacteria; phylum Pseudomonadota; class Gammaproteobacteria; order Burkholderiales; family Methylophilaceae; genus Methylotenera_A. The sequence continues at coordinate 2,008 of JANOWA010000370.1, read as the reverse complement.
TTAAAAACAGGCTCACTCGATGGCGTAAGTGCGATTGCTGGCTATGTGCTAGATGCCAAAAATCGCCGTCATGTGATGGTGATGATAGTGAACCACGCCAATGCTGCGGCCAGCAAAAACGCGCAAGATGCGCTGATTGAATGGGTTTATGCACATTAAATATAATTTTTAAACTGCTTTAGTATAATTAATTTTGAATTAATTCATTAGCCCGAACGGACTATTGTATGAATGAAATTAAAAGCGTACTTTATGTATTCAACTTTAGAAATCAGGGGAAATGTCATGTTAAAAAATTTGGTTAAAGCAACATTTGTTGCACAATTATTGTTGGCTACTACAACTGTTTTTGCCAATACTTACAATTTTACGCAAATAACTAGCAACGGCAACGTTCCTGTGGCATCACAATTGTTGGTTGATGTGACGCAATCTGGTTCTAATGTGCTATTTAAATTCACCAATAGCTCGGTGATTGCATCGTCCATTACTGACATATATTTTGATTACGGAAATACCAACTATTTTGCGTCTATCAGCAATAATATATTAGGCTCAGCTGGCGAGTCTGCTGGTGTTAACTACACCGACGGCGCAACACCAGCTAATTTGCCAGCGGGCAATACAATCGGGTTTACTGCAGATGCAAGCGGCGACTCTGCACCGCCTGTATCTGCAAATGGCGTAAACGCTGCTAATGAGTTTACAGCGTTTTTAGGTACGCTTGGATTGAGTAACAGTATTAGTGATGTTTTTGCTGCCCTAGATTCAAATGCTTTTCGGATTGGTTTGCATGTGCAAGCGATTGGCGATTTGGGTGGCAGTGAGTCCTTTGTTAATAGTCCAGAGCATCCAAACCAAGTACCGGTTCCTGGCGCAATTTGGTTGTTTGGTTCGGCAATGCTTGGCTTTGCTGGATTTAATAAACGTAAATCATAGTTTTTTGAATCAAAAATATTTAAAGGCAATGATGAGAATCATTGCCTTTTTTTAATGTCCATCTGCTTTAGTGAATAATCAGCTTACTATTTTAAAGTATGATATCACTTTAAATTAATTCCCATTTTAATAAGGTTAAGGCATGAAATTAACTCATTTTGTTTTAGCAATTGCATGCACAGTTTCAATCAGCGCATGCAAAGCACAATCACCCGCATCAACGGCTACCCCAGCATCAACAACACAGGAAAACACGGCAATGGAACCTACAAGTAATAGTAATGGCGTAAGAATGGTAGGATTAAAAAAAATTGATACGAAAATCGGTACGGGGCGTGAAGCAGAGCCTGGTTTTAATGTGACGGTACATTACACAGGCTGGCTAGAAGACGCTGCTGCTAAAGATAATAAAGGCAAAAAGTTTGACAGTAGCGTAGATCGTGGTCAGCCGTTCAAGTTTGATTTGGGCGCAGGCCAAGTGATTCAAGGCTGGGACGAAGGCTTTGCTGGCATGAAAGTAGGCGGTAAACGTACATTAGTCATTTCACCAGAAATGGGATACGGGGCGCGCGGTGCGGGTGGCGTCATTCCGCCAAATGCCTATTTAATTTTTGATGTTGAATTATTGGATGTGAAGTAAAAATGTAGGAGCGAATTTATTCGCGATAGCAACCCTGCAAATCGCGAATAAATTCGCTCCTACAGGAGAGTGTAATGCAGGTAAAAATTAAATGGATTGATGGCGTTTCATTCGTTGGCGAATCAGAATCTGGCCACGCCGTGGTGCTTGACGGCGCGCCCGAGAACGGTGGTCGCAACATAGGCATGCGCCCGATGGAAATGTTGTTAATCGGCATGGGTGCTTGCACCTCGTTTGATGTGGTGATGATTTTGCAAAAAGCGCGTCAACCCATCGTAGATTGCGTGGCAGAAATTAGCGCAGACCGCGCCGATGAAATCCCCAAAGTGTTTACTAAAATCCATGTGCATTTTGTGATTACTGGCAATAATTTAAACGCAACGCAAGTAGAGCGCGCGGTGAAATTATCAGCCGAAAAGTATTGTTCTG
>JANOWA010000369.1:0-1861 GCA_031417675.1 Methylotenera sp. | reverse complement strand
CGCGGCATCGGGATGTGCGCATAGCTTTCGCGGCGCGCATTGCCTGTTATTGGCATGTTCATGAGGCGCGCGTTAAGCGTATCTTGAATGTAGCCACGCAAAATACCATCTTCTATCAGCACGGTTTTATTGGTTTGGTTGCCTTCGTCATCCATGGTTAATGAGCCGCGTCGGTCAGCAATGGTGCCGTCATCAACAATGGTGATGCCTTTGGCCGCCACACGTTTGCCCATTCTATTAGCGAATGCGCTACTGCCTTTGCGGTTAAAATCGCCCTCAAGGCCGTGGCCAATCGCCTCGTGCAACAAAATACCTGGCCAGCCAGCGCCCAGCACCACCGTCATGCTGCCTGCAGGAGCTGGGCGCGCGTCAAGGTTTACAAGGGCTTGATGCACGGCTTTTTTGGCATAACTTAGCAAAATTTCATCGTTAAAATAGCTGTAGTCAAAGCGCCCACCGCCACCGCTAGCGCCTTGCTCGCGACGGCCATTTTGCTCAACATGCACTTGCACCGAGACGCGCACCAACGGCCGCACATCGGCTGCCATTACGCCATCGCTACGCGCGACCATGACGACTTCGTATTCACCTGCAATCGAAGCCATCACTTGCGTCACACGCGGGTCAACGGCTTTGGCAAATTGTTCTAAACGCTCAAGCAACTTGACTTTTGCATCAGCAGAAAGGCTGGCGATGGGATCTTGCGGTAAATACAGTGGATTGTTTTGACGCGTGACGATACTTTTTCCAGTTTGCTCAAGTCCAAGCGCAGCAATGGATTTTGTCGCATTGGCAGCTGCTTTTAGCGCAGGCAAATTAATGTCATCTGAATACGCAAAAGCTGTTTTTTCGCCACTGACAGCGCGCACACCAACGCCTTGGTCAATCGAAAAGTTGCCCGACTTTACTTGACCTTCTTCTAAGCCCCATGATTCAGAACGCGAATATTGAAAATACAAATCAGCATAATCTACTTGGTGCGACATGATACTGCCCAGTACGCTTTGCAAGGCGCTGGTATCAAGCCCTGTGGGCTTTAGCAGCACATCATGTGCAGTTTCAAAATGGTTGGCTTTGCTTAAATTTTCTTTGCTTAAAATAGTCACTTCGTTTTTCATGCTTAAATGCTCTTAAAACTATAATGTTGTATATTTATACTATACCAGCGCCGCAAAAAAATACGCTAAGTATATTCTGGAATATAGATTGGGTGTTGAATCAACTTTTTCAAGCTAAATGGCTTTAATGGTGCGATGTTTTAATGCAGGTAAACTTTTGCGCAAGCTGGTTTGATAGTCGCGGTTAATGTTGGCAATCACAACGCCAGAGCCGCGTGGCAGGCGATCGAGCACTACGCCCCACGGGTCAACAATCATGCTGTTGCCGTGTGTTTCGCGACCGCTTAAATGGTAGCCGCCTTGTGCGGGTGCTATCACATAGCATAGGTTTTCAATGGCGCGGGCTCGGATGAGCGACTCCCAGTGCGCTTTGCCAGTGGTTTCGGTAAAGGCAGATGGAATAACGATAATATCCACTTGCCCCATGGCGCGATACAGCTCGGGGAAGCGCAGATCGTAACAGACTGATAAGCCAATTTTGCCGAAGGGCGTTTCCACCACCACGACTTCGTTGCCAGATTCGATGGTGTTTTCTTCGTGATAATGCTCGGTACCCAAATCTAGCCCAAACAAATGAATTTTGTCATAGCGTGCAACTTGTTCACCTTTATCGTTATACACCAGACAGCTATTGCGCACTTTGTTTGGGTAATTGCAGACCAAAGGAATGGTGCCGGCTATGAGCCAAATTTTGTGATCACGCGCCATTTTAGATAAAAAACTTTGAATTGGTCCGTCATTTG
>JANOWA010000368.1:0-3889 GCA_031417675.1 Methylotenera sp. | reverse complement strand
TTGGTTAGCTCTAACGGTTGACGCAAAATCATACGTGAGGTCACACGTGAGAAATACTCGTCAACAGGCTTGTCGTTTACCACGATATTACCTTTACCTGATTTTAAAAACACGCGCGCTACTGAGCTTTTGCGGCGGCCTGTACCATAATTATATTTACCAATCATTCTATATGCCTTAGATAGTCAATGCTTTAGGTTGTTGTGCAGCGTGCTCATGCTTGTCGCCCGCGTACACTTTCATTTTTTTAGCCATTGCATAACCCAATGGGCCTTTTGGCAACATGCCTTTTACCGCTTTTTCTAATGCACGACCTGGAAACTTGTCTTGCATTTTAGAGAATGTTGTTGTGCTAATACCGCCAGGATAGCCAGAGTGGCTGTGATACAGCTTGCCATCGGCTTTTGCACCTGTTACTTTAATTTTGTCTGCATTAATCACGACAATATAATCACCCGTATCGGTGTGTGGGGTATAAATGGTTTTATGTTTGCCACGTAAGCGGTGCGCGCAAGCGCTGGCCAAGCGGCCTAACACCAAATCAGTTGCGTCAATCACAAACCAATCGCGTTGCACTTCGTGCGCTTTAGCCGAAAAAGTTTTTCCAGAGAAAATATTCATAATGAAATACCAATCAATAAACTACAAGTAACAAAATACCAGCCATAAACATAAGCCGAAAATACTGGCCAAAAAAGCTAGTGTAGTGCATATAAAAACAAGAGGGAGGATTATATGCTTTTGCGCGCGCGCTTGTCAAATCAATCAACATAATATTTTACAACAGATTATTTTATGCTTTAATTATTATTGCGCTTTAACTACTTGTGAATCGGGACAAAATTTGTTGGCACGGCGTTTGCTTTAATGCTAAATAGGGTTTATGCGTATTTATTAATGAAATAAAAAAAACAATAATAAGGTAGCTTTGATTAATTAAAGATTGGCGGCAAGCATGGTTCAGCAATTGCAAAATAATAGGCATCACAATTTTAAACTTAAATGTGCAGTTATTGCTGCACTTAGCGCGTACGCTTTTTGCTTGCCAGGCAGCGCATTGGCGCTTGGCTTGGGCAATATTGATGTGAAATCGCACCTTGGGCAGCCTTTGCGCGCCACGATTAAGATACAAGGTGCCAGTGAACTTAAAGGCGACGGCTGTTTTAAATTAATCGGTGATGCTAATTTAGAAAATGCAATTACCAGCGCTAATTTTAAACTATCTAATATTGTGAACGATGAAGCACTTTTAACGGTTAGCACCAGCCAAATTATTAGCGAACCGATTACGAGCATGGCGGTGATGGCCACCTGCGATGCGAATGTTCGCCGCGACTACACCCTATTATTAGACCCGCCAACGTCTGTCGAAACTAAAAACAGTGCTGATGAAGAATCAACATTCTTTAGCGAGAGCTCGATTAAACCCATCGTTTCTAGTGAGCCAATGCTAGAAACAACCGAACCTCAAACCATTAAAGCGCACAAATCTACGGGCAAAACAGTTAAAGCAAAAGCGCGCACAGCTAAAAAATCCAATAAAAATAGTGTACTAAGCACTGGTTTTAACGCTGAAAACACCACTATTGATAAAACTAGTGCCACAGCTGAGCGTAAAACTATTACAAAGACAATGGTCGTTAATAAAACAAGCACTCCACATTTGAGTGTTTCTAGCGGTGAAATGGTAATGAGCCGCTCAATAGAAAGTCCTAATTTGCTGTTAGATAAGCAATTGCATTTTTCACCCCAAAGCTCACCCGAGGCTTATGCGCCTGAAATCGCCGTGCAAGACGAAGTCACTGTCATGAACAATCGCCTTGCGCATATGCAGCAACAAATTAGCACCCTACAACAACGCAACGCCGCATTAGAAGCTGCGGGCAAACTTAATGCGCAAGCTGCACAAGAGGATAAATCAGCAGGCAAGCAATTGCCTTGGCTAAGTTATTTAGTGGGTGCTGGCTTGCTGGCGGGTACTTATTTTGCAGCTAACTGGTGGCGTCGTCGCCGTCAAATGCAACCGCTTGACGCAGGAACTGATTGGATTACTGCTGAGCATGAAGCAACCATGCCGGATGTAACGACAAATGTGTCCGCAGAAGGCGCCAATGCAAACGATGATTTTTTCGATAGCAAAAACACGCAAAATTTAGCGCGCGATTCTGGACAATCTTCAGAAAAAATGATTACAGTTATTGAAGAATATGACGCGGATCAAAACATCTTAGATCACGCAGACGTATTTTTATCGCATGGCCGCACGAGTTTGGCGATTCAGTTGTTGCAAAACCATTTAACGGATCATCCAAAACAGTCTGTCACCATTTGGTTGTTCTTGCTCGATTTATTGGCCAAAGAGAACATGCAAGCGGCTTACGAGCAAACAACACTAGAGTGCAAAGAACATTTTAACATTCGAATTGCTGAGTTTTCTAATGATGAAGCCAGCGAAAAAACCACATTTGAAGATTTTCCACGCTTACATACCGCCTTGCAGGAAATTTGGGGTACGCCTGCAGCCGTAGTTTTCTTGGATGATTTAATTTACAACAGCCGTTTAGAATCGAGAGTGGGCTTTGAGAAGAGCGTCATTGAAGAACTTTTATTACTTAAAAATATTGCCAATGAATCGATTAACACTGCCGAAGTGATTCAAATTGACGAGAAAAAACTAGTAATGAGAGAACGTAAAGAGGCGCAAATAGCCGCCAAAAAAGCCGAGAAACTAATACAAATGAATGCGCTAACATTTGCCGAGCAATCTAAGCCAATGGCTACTGATGCAGACAATCCCCATGAACAATTGTTTGAGTTTAACTTGGTTGAATATAAGTAGCGATTTAAGCAGCTTACCTAAGCAACTTTATTGGCAAAAAAATATTGCGCTACAACGCCCATAAAAATAACCAAACCTATCCAATTGTTGGCTAAAAACGCCTTAAAGCAATCTGCCTTAACGCGTTTTTTAATTAATTGATATTGCCACAGCACTAGTATTAATGCGGCTGCTAGGCCAGCGTAATAAAACTTGCCAAAACCTAACAATCGGCCAATATACGCCAACAAACCAAGCATTATCGCGTAACAAATCATCACCACAATGACATCATATTGACGAAAAAATATCGCCGAGGATTTGATACCAATTTTTACGTCATCATCACGGTCAACCATCGCATATTCCGTGTCGTAAGCAATTGCCCAAAACACATTTGCTACCAACAAAACCCAAGCCAGTGGCGCAATAGTATCATTCACCGCCGCAAACGCCATTGGGATGCCAAAACCAAATGCAATGCCTAAATACGCTTGTGGAATCGCCAAAAAACGCTTGGTAAATGGGTATGTGGCAGCTAAAAATAAGGCGGCAAAAGAAAGCAAAATAGTGGATTTATTAAGCTGCCAAACCAAACAAAATGCCAGCAAGCATAAGCCACCAGCCAATAACCACGCCTCTTTTACACTCACTTCACTTGTGGCTAGCGGCCGATTTTTTGTGCGCTCAACCAATCCATCATATTTGCGATCAGCAATATCGTTGATCACGCAGCCCGCGCTTCGCATCAACACCGTGCCTGTGATAAAAATCAGCAAAGCAATCCAGTCTGGCATTCCGCGACTGGCTATCCACAACGCCCACAGCGTTGGCCACAATAGTAGCAAAATACCGATAGGTTTATCCAAGCGCATTAGCCGCTCGTAAGCATCTATTTTTTTAGTTATCAGGTCTAAATTCATGCCAAAACCTTATCAATGATTATCGTTAACATCAAGTCTATCAAATTCGTCATTCCCGCGTAGGCGGGAATCCAGACGAGGTAAAATTTAACTTATTTTCTCTATTGAAACCAAGCTATGCATGCGAGTTGCCTAGATTCCCGCCTAC
>JANOWA010000367.1:0-1984 GCA_031417675.1 Methylotenera sp. | reverse complement strand
CAAGTTTAGTTGCATCTACACCCGTTAAATAGTGTTAAACAATGACGGCTAAACAAACATGGCAATACTGGGTTTGACGCAAATGCCTAAAGGTGTTACTTTAGTAACACTTTGTATGTTCGGAGTGTGAAAATGACAACCACTAGCTTAAAACTATCCGATTCACTTAAGCAGCGCGTTAACGCGCTTGCCGCGCAAGCCAATAAGAGTCCGCATGCTTTTATGGTGGATTTGCTTGCTGAACAAATTGAGCTTGCAGAAAAGCGTCAAGCATTTATTCAGAGCGCCATAGATGCTAAAAAAGATTTTGATGCAACAGGTATTGGTTATGATGCAGATGAGGTGCATGCCTACATGCGCGCGAAAATTAAAGGCCTTAACCCCGCGCCGCTAACACCAAAAAAATATAAATAAAAAATAGACTAACACATGGTAAAAATTGTTTATCACGATAAAGCACGTGACGATGTGCAGCGATTGGTGGCGTTTTTAATTGAATCTGATATTGATGTAGCATTAGCAACATTTGGTATGATAGAAGAAGGAGTTTCAGTATTAAAAAATCACCCAGAAATCGGCAGGCCGACAGAAGAAGATAATTTGCGAGAACTGGTTATTTCGCGTGGTCGCACAGGTTATATAGCCTTGTATGCGTTTGATGTATTGCTAGAGTTGGTCGTTGTTTTAAGAGTAAAGCACCAGCGAGAAGCTGATTATGGCTAAAGCATACGTAACTGTTATTTTTGAATTTATTGCTTCTCAACTTCGAGAATTTCAACCTGATTCGATAAAGCTGGCCACATTAAAAACGCAACTGGCGTATTCTTTAAGCCTATTTCAGCAAAACATATCTGAAGGTATAAAAATTTACACTTATTCAAATAAAAAAATAGCAGAAGGCGAAACTTTGCTTTCTATGCCAAAAGACCAACTGAAATTTCATAGAGAGGAGCTGTTGAACTTAAAATCTGAAATTGACATTCTCAACCTAAAAATTCAGGATGTTCAAGCCAAAGAAAACCAATTAGCAAAACAATTATTGAGCACATCTGATGAGATTGATGCGCTTATCACATCGCATTCATAGTAAACATGACAAGCAAGCAAACTCTTTTAACGCGTAGCCTGCAATCCGTGTGGCACCCCTGCACGCAGATGAAGCAGCATGAAACTTATCCGCTTGTTCCGATTGCGCGCGGTGATGGTGTGTGGCTCTACGATACAGAAGGCAAACGCTATTTAGATGCGGTGAGTAGTTGGTGGGTGAATTTATTTGGGCATAATAATCCGCGCATTAAAGATCCGATTAAGCAACAATTGGATACGTTGGAGCATGTGATGCTGGCAGGTTTTACGCACGCGCCTGTGGTGGAATTATCGGAAAAATTGGCCAAACTGACAGGTTTAGGCCATGCGTTTTACGCATCTGATGGTGCCAGTGCCACGGAGATTGCGCTTAAAATGAGTTTTCATTTTTGGCGGAATACCAATAAGCCAAATAAAATTAAATTTATCAGCTTGCAAAATAGTTACCATGGCGAAACGCTGGGCGCGTTGGGTGTGACGGACGTGGCGATTTTTAAAGACACTTATGCGCCCTTGTTAATGCAATCGGCGCAAATGCCTAGCCCAGACTTTCGGCTGGCCGAAGCGGGTGAGGGCGCAGAAGCGTTTGCCTTACGTTGTGCAGATGCGCTAGAAGCCTATGTGAGTGAGCATTCACATGAGCTGGCGGCCTTTATAATAGAGCCGCTCGTACAATGCGCGGCGGGCATGGGCATGTATCATCCCGCGTACTTAAGGCGCGCGCGTGAGATTTGTAAAAAGTATGAAGTACATTTAATTGCCGATGAAATTGCAGTGGGTTTTGGACGAACTGGCACTATGTTTGCCTGCGAGCAGGCGTTTAGTATGAGCATTGACACAAAAGATATGCCGCCCCTCTCCCCAACCCTCTCCCGCCAGCGGGAGAGGGAGTTTAATT
>JANOWA010000366.1:0-2788 GCA_031417675.1 Methylotenera sp. | reverse complement strand
GAAAAATACAGGCAAACCTATAACTACACAATAGCCCGTTCGGGCAAAATAATATAGTAATTAACTGTGCAATATCAATAGATTGCCTGAAAAACTTTTATTTGTTGTGCGCACGCATAATGCGGCCTTTTTCGCGCTCCCAATCGCGCTCTTTTTCAGTATCGCGTTTGTCATGTTGTTTTTTGCCTTTGGCTAGACCAATTTGTATTTTGATGCGACCCTTTGAAAAGTGCATATCCAGTGGCACGATGGTATAACCCGCTCTATCCACTTTTTCGATTAATTTGCTAATTTCTTCGTTATGTAACAATAACTTACGCGTTCTAATAGCGTCTGGGCGAATATGCGTAGAAGCCGCGCCCATCGGCGTAACATGGCAGCCAATTAAGTAAATTTCGCCGCGCTGAATAATCACATACGCTTCTTTCAGGTTGGCGCGATTATCGCGAATAGCCTTCACTTCCCAGCCTTCTAGGACAATGCCAGCTTCAAATTTTTCTTCAATATAATAATCGAAAAAGGCTTTTTTATTTTGGGCGATGCTCATGTTGCAGTTATTGTGGTGTTTATGACTTAAAATAGCATTTTACGCTAATATTGATTATTTCAACGAAACTATACAGATGAATGTAGTACAAAAAACGGTGTTGGTCATGCACTCTGCCGAGCAAATGTATGCGTTAGTAGATGCCGTGGAAGATTATCCAAAATTTTTGCCTTGGTGTGGCGGCGTGGATTTGCTAGAACGCACAGAAGCCAGTACCAGCGCCACTTTGCACATTAATTATCACGGGTTAAAACAACACTTTACCACGCAAAATGTGAAAACATTTCCGCATACAATGGTTATTAAGCTTAAAAATGGGCCATTTAAACATTTAGATGGTGAATGGCAATTTATAGCCTTGCGCGAAAATGCCTGTAAAATTACATTTAAACTCAATTACGAATTTGCCAATGGTTTTTTAGAGAAAATTATCGCGCCTGTGTTTAATCACATTGCCACTACGTTTGTGGATGGCTTTGTTGCGCGAGCAGATAAGATATATGCAAGCCGATAAGATAGACAAAAAGGACTTAAATTGACTGACCAAGAACAAGACAACCAATATTTGGTACATCACATTATGGTAGAAGTGGCCTACGCGCTACCGAACCAACAATTGATTATTCCCGTGCAAGTAGCGCCAGAAGCCAATGCAGAAGCGGCCGTCAGGAAATCAGGTATTTTAGCGAAATTTCCTGAAATTGACTTAAACGTGAATCAAATTGGCGTCTTCGGCAAACTGATTCGACTAGATACACCGCTGCGCAATTTAGACCGGGTGGAGATTTATCGCCCACTAATCGCCGACCCAAAAGAAGTACGTAAACAACGCGCGGCAGATGGCAAAGTGATGAAATAACTTTTCGCAGGCAATGTGCTATTGGTGCATGCTCACAAAAAAGGTGGTGGTGTTGAAGAGTAAGTCATTGAAAACTATTTGTAAAATTATTGTGAGTTTTTTGAAGTTTGAAAGACAGCAAAATGACGAGCAAAACTCAACTATTGCTTAGCTCGCTTTCAATATAACAACACTAATTAAACCAGAATTAAGTTAGCCCTTGCAATACTCTGCAACATCCTTTTGCGCTTTTTCTGCACCCGCTTTAAGTCCAGCATCGTCTAAGTACTCACGCTCGCCCTTTTCATTCACCTTATAGATGCGGCCACCTTGACTGTAACTGGCTAAATTCGATTTTGCCGCTTTGCAGTTTTCCTCGTTTAACTTGGCTTGGGCTTCTTTTTCTTTTTTATTATTCTTCTCTAATTCGGCATTTTTTTGGCGCAATTTTGCTGCTGCTTCTTCTGTACTTTCTCCATTCGGATTAGGTACTTTTGCTTTCATTTCATCTTTGCCTGCCGCGGCAATTGGACTAGCCACTGGCGCAAGCGGCGCTTGATTGCTTGTTTTGATGACGCGCTTGCCATCAATCGATTCCAACTTAACATTTGATGGTGGCTGCGTATCGGTATATCGCATGACGCCATTTTTATCTTTCCATTTATAAATCTCTGCATTGGCCAATAAAGGCAAAGCCAACAGCAGTGCGCATAATACCCAAGTTGCATTTCGTAATGTCATGTTCATGCTTTATCCCAACTGGCCGATAGTTTTATAATCACACTAGTTTAAATTAAAGTTTCTAATAAATGTTGATACTGTTGTATTGATTGCTGCACACCATAGCTTTTTAGCACTGTTTGACGCGCATTTTGTCGCATTAACGCAAATTTTTTAGGATTTTCTAGCACCTCAACTACTTTTTGTGCGATTTCAGTGGGTGAGAAAAAATCGACTAAAATACCATTTTCACTGTTAATTACCTCACTCACTGGCGCGGTGTTCGACACAATCACCACACACTCTGCCGCCATCGCCTCTAACATTGACCACGACAACACAAACGGTACCGTTAAATAAATATGAGCGGACGATATTTGCAGCACACTTAAATAATCTGCATAAGGCAATTTGCCTAAAAAATGTACGCGATTTTGGTCAATGTGCACTTCATTAAGCATTTTTTCACGGTAATTCAAGCCGCCATCTGGTTTTTTACCGTAACTAATCTCGTCACCACCAGCAATTAAAACGTGGCAATCGGGCTGCCGTTGACAAATTTCTGGCAAGGCGCGCATGAGCTGATGAAAGCCACGATAAGGCTCCAAATTTCTGGCCACATAAGTCACCACCTTATCTTTTGCGGTAAGCTTTTGTCCATTTGGCAAAGTGAATACTGCTCT
>JANOWA010000365.1:0-2811 GCA_031417675.1 Methylotenera sp. | reverse complement strand
CAATATTGGCGCCACTAATATTGCGCGTAGCGGCAAAAAATTACCTGCCATTCTCACACTGCTAGGCGATGCGTTTAAAGGTTGGTTCCCGGTTTGGTTGGCGCTGCAAACCGATATGTTAATGTGGGTAGTGGCTTGCGTGGGTTTGGCAGTTTTCTTTGGGCATTTATACCCCATTTATCACAAATTTAAAGGCGGTAAAGGCGTGGCAACTGCGCTGGGCGTGATGTTGGCGGTGTCGCCTATGCTGGCTTTAACATGCCTAGTGACATGGGCTGTTGTGTTTGCTATTAGCCGAATTTCTTCACTTTCGGCCATTGTGGCGGCTGCGCTATCGCCGCTTTTTGCCGCTTGGTTTTTATTGCCTTACAAAGATTACGTGCTGATGGTGCTGGTGATGGCAGTAATGCTGGTTTGGCGGCATAAAACGAATATTCAGAAATTGTTAGCTGGCACTGAATCAGGCTTTAAAAAGAAAAATTAAGGCTTGGTAAGTTCACTTAAATCCCAGCGCGGTTTGATGCTAAAACTATAATCTTGTTTTGTTGCTTGCATGGTTTTTAATCTCATTGCACTTAATCTCATTGCCCCCGCAAACGCAATCATCGCCCCGTTATCGGTGCAAAACTCTAAGCGCGGATAACTCACTTTACACAGTTTTTTCTTAGTTGCCGCGTTCAAACGCTCACGTAATCTTATGTTTGCGCCCACGCCGCCTGATACAACCAAGCTATCTAAGCCTGTTTCGCGTAAAGCTGACATGCATTTGGTGGTGAGTATTTCGGTGACTGCTTCTTGAAATTCCCATGCAATATCTTTTTTAACATCATCCGTTAGTGGTTGGTTGTTATTCACTAATGTTAATACTGCTGTTTTTAAGCCACTAAAGCTAAAGTTTAAATCTTTGCTGTTTAACATTGGGCGCGGTAATTTAAAGTGCGCTTTGCCTAAAGCGGCCAATTTAGCCAGTGCTGGGCCGCCTGGGTAGCCTAATCCCAGCAATTTCGCCGTTTTATCAAACGCTTCGCCCGCTGCGTCATCAAGCGTATCGCCCAACAACTCATATTCGCCAATGCCATCCACGCGCATTAATTGGCTGTGCCCACCAGAAACTAATAGTGCGACAAACGGAAATTTGGGCGGATTTTCTTCTAACAAAGGCGCCAGCAAATGGCCTTCTAAATGGTGCACACCAACGCTTGGCACGTTTAACGACATGGCTAGCGATTGTGCAATGCTGGTACCAACTAATAATGCGCCAGCCAAGCCAGGGCCTTGCGTGTAGGCGATTCCTTGAATATCTTTTAGACTTTTGTTGGCTTGCTTTAACACGATTTCGGTCAACGGTAAGGCGCGCCGAATATGGTCGCGCGAGGCAAGCTCTGGCACCACGCCACCAAACTCTGCGTGCATGGCTACTTGCGAGTGCAGCGCGTGCGAAAGCAGCCCTAATTCGGTGTCGTATAGCGCAACACCCGTCTCGTCACACGATGATTCAAAGCCTAGTATTAACATGAAACCCAAAACATTTATAATATCCACAAGACGCTTTTACGCACAAATGCATAAAAGCGAGAGAAAGCATTAAAAGAGTTGAAAAAAAAGCATTATACGATTAAAATGTTAGGCTTTTCTCAAGTTTGTAACGGGTAAACCGTTTTATATTTGAGTTACCTAATTTGAACGACAGTCGATAAGAGAGAATTAATGTCTAGTGTACGCGTAAAAGAGAATGAGCCGTTTGACGTTGCCCTGCGCCGTTTTAAACGCTTAATAGAAAAAACTGGTTTGTTGAATGATCTTCGCGCTCGCGAATTTTACGAGAAACCAACATGGGAACGTAAACGTAAAGCAGCAGCAGCAGTTAAACGCCAGTATCGCCGTTTACGTAATCAAACGCTTCCAGCTAAACTTTACTAAGCTTGTTTTAATTAAGGGCTAGTATGGCTGATACACAAGCAAAACCAAATAATGATGCTTTTTGGAAAGTAGCAGATAGTTTTATTGCGCATGCCAACAGCCAAAACGATACCGATCGTGGTGTTGTGAGTGCTGGTTTTGCCTACTCCTCAGCGCGCTTTAATGCCTTTGTCATCGCATCGCAATGCGGTAATAAAGAAGCATTTGAAGCTGAAAAAGATGCTGCGATTGAATATTTTGTGAGCCAATATAAATTGGCACTCACCGAAAACGTGGCCGATTACTCAGCCAATTTCGACAAATATATCAGTCAACAACCATAAAGCTCTGTAAGTTTTAAACCCCATGAGCCTTAAGCAACAAATCACCGAAGACATGAAAACCGCCATGCGCGCTAAAGATAGCGTGCGCCTTGGCGCGATTCGTTTATTGCTTTCTGCCATTAAACAGCGCGAAGTAGATGAACGTATTGAGTTGACCGATGCAGACGTGATTGCGGTCATTGAAAAAATGCTCAAACAACGCCGCGATTCGATTGCTGCGTTTGATGGCGCAGGCCGCACTGATTTGGCAGATATTGAAAAATTTGAAGTGAGTGTGCTGCAAGCTTATATGCCAAAACAAATGAGCGATGCTGAAATTAGCACGATTATTGACCAAGTAATTGCTGACAGCGGCGCGCAAGGCGCAAAAGATATGGGTAAAGTGGTCGGGCTGGTAAAGCCGCTAGTGGCGGGCATGGCGGATATGGGTACGGTTTCAGGCCTGATTAAGTCACGTTTAGCTTAAAAAATAAGCGACAAACTAAAGGGAGCGAAAGCTCCTTTTTTTATTTATACTCACGCATATGATTCCAGAAAGCTTTATTCAAGAGTTATTAAACCGTGTCGA
>JANOWA010000364.1:0-1555 GCA_031417675.1 Methylotenera sp. | reverse complement strand
TGGCAGGCTTGTTTTATGGGGCTTTTAAGCCAGAACAATGGGCTACGGCAAGCAAAGATGTGGATTTTTACGACGTAAAAGCGCATGTGGATATGCTAACGCGTGACCAAGCAGAATATCGTGCCGAGACGCACGTTGCGTTGCACCCAGGCCAAAGTGCGCGCGTGTATTTGCATGGCAAGCCAATCGGCTGGTTGGGCAAATTACACCCAAAATGGCAGCAACATTACAGTTTAACCAAAAGCATGTTTTTGTTTGAGCTAGAAACTAAGCCTTTATTGTCTCAAGCCATACCAGCGTATCAAGAGGTGCCTAAAACACTCGCTATTCGCCGTGATTTAGCCATTGTGGTGGATGAACATATAGCGGTACAAGCTATTTTAAGTGCAATTGATGATGCGCACATTCCGCTTGTGTCGCAAGTGCAACTATTTGATATATATCAAGGAAAAGGTATTCCAGAAAACAAAAAAAGCCTTGCATTATCGGTATTTATACAAGATACTCATAAAACTTTAGTAGATAACGATGCTGAAGTAGCAATGGCCGAATTGCTAGAATTATTAAAAAATAAATTCGGCGGATTATTACGCAATTAGCATTAATTTAAAATAAGTATCGTTTCAGGGGATAGGTATGACATTAACAAAGGCTGATTTGGCCGATTTATTATTTGAGCAAGTGGGCTTAAATAAGCGCGAGGCAAAAGACATGGTAGAAGCGTTTTTTGAGGAAGTGCGCACCGCTTTAGAAACAGGCGATAGCGTAAAGTTATCGGGGTTTGGCAATTTTGAATTGCGTAAAAAATCTGAGCGCCCTGGCCGCAACCCAAAAACAGGCGAAGAAATACCAATCTCGGCGCGCCGTGTGGTGACTTTTCACGCTAGTCAAAAATTAAAAAGCAAAGTGGAAGCGCACTATGCTTAATTTGGCTTAACTAACGAAAAATGGCTGAACCTATTGCAAAAATTGCTTTACCACCCATCCCCGCCAAGCGGTATTTTACTATTGGCGAGGTCAGCGAGTTATGCGGCGTAAAACCGCATGTATTGCGCTATTGGGAGCAAGAGTTTACGCAGCTAAAACCTGTTAAACGCCGTGGCAACCGCCGTTATTACCAGCATCACGAAGTTTTATTGATTCGCAAAATTCGCGAGTTATTATATGAGCAAGGCTTTACTATCAGCGGTGCGCGCAATAGGCTAGATGGCGGTGAAGAAGCGATGGTTGCAAGCGCTGTTCCGCAGTTTAGCCCTCAACCAGAAAGTACGCTGGCAAATGGAGCTAGCGACGTCGATTTTTTTGCCTTCAAACAACAAATTCGCGAAGTCATTCAACTACTTCGCGCTTAAGTTTCAGGCCAGCCTATCAGGCAAAGACTTGTTGCCTCAATAGTTTATTTTATCGCGCCAGTTATCAGCTGGCGCTTTTCATTTATAATGCTGGCTGCGTAGCCTCAACAGCCGCGCGGTTCGGGGCGTAGCGCAGCCTGGTAGCGTACTTGTCTGGGGGACAAGGGGTCGCAGGTTCAAATCCTGCCGTTCCGACCAATAAA
>JANOWA010000363.1:0-4981 GCA_031417675.1 Methylotenera sp. | reverse complement strand
TACCGTAAAGCCGAAGTGTTTCATCAACACGCCACCAGGAGCAGATTCACCGAAGGTGTCAATGCCCACTACTGCGCCGTCTAGGCCAACATATTTGCGCCAAAAGTCTGGGTGCGCCGCTTCAATCGCCACGCGTTTTACGCCAGCAGTTAATACGCTGTCTTTATAGGCTTGGTCTTGACGGTCGAATACGTTTGTTGATGGCATAGAAACCACACGGATTTTTTTGCCTGCTGCTGTCAACTCAGCCGCTGCTTTCACGGCTAAATCAAGCTCGGAACCATTGGCAATGAAGATTAAATCAGCTTTACCAGCGCAATCGCTCATCACATAACCGCCTTTGCGAATGCCTGCAAAGTCGCTAGCATTGTGCTTAATGCCCGCCATATTTTGACGTGAAAGCACTAAACTTGAAGGCCCTTCATGGCGCTCTACCGCGGCAACCCAAGCTACCGTAGTTTCTGTGGCACTACCTGGACGCCAAACATCCATACGCGGAATGTAGCGTAAGCCAGCGGTGTTTTCAACGGGTTGATGGGTTGGGCCATCTTCGCCTTGGCCAATAGAATCGTGCGTTAATACGTAAATCACGCGTTGATGCATTAATGCAGCCATGCGCATGCCGCTTTTCATGTAATCCGAGAACATATGGAATGTGCCGCCAAATGGCAACAAACCACCATGTAACGCCACACCGTTCATAATCGCCGCCATACCAAACTCGCGCACGCCGTATGAAATATAGTTACCTGGTTTTTTAGCATCTACGTGCACAAAGCTGCCTGTTGACGTTAAGTTTGAACCTGTTAAGTCAGCCGAGCCGCCTAAGAACTCTGGCAATAATGGTGCAAGCGCGCCAATGGCGTTTTGCGAGGCTTTACGGCTTGCATTACCTTCGGCTTTTTCATTAATTGCGGCGATGATTTTGTCTGTTTCGGCTGTCCAGTTGGCAGGCAAATCACCTGCCATACGGCGCGTAAATTCTGCTGCCTCAGCCGGGTATATTGCGGCATAAGCGGCAAATTTAGCATCCCAAGCGGCCTCTAATTTAGCGCCTTTTTCTTTCGCATCCCAACCTGCATACACATCAGCTGGAATTTCAAATGGTGGATAGTTCCAACCAATCGCTTCGCGCGTTGCGGCGACCTCTTCAAGGCCTAGTGCAGAACCGTGGCAATCGTGACTGCCAGATTTGTTAGGTGAACCTTTGCCAATAATGGTTTTACAGCAGATTAAACTTGGTTTATCCGTGACTAATTTAGCCGCATCAATGGCTTTGCCAATGGCCGCTACGTCATGGCCATCGACTGATTGCACGTGCCAGCCGTATGATTCAAAGCGTTTTGCCGTATCGTCTGTGTACCAAGCTTCAATATGCCCATCGATAGAAATACCGTTGTCATCCCAAAACGCCGTTAGTTTGCCCAAGCCCCAAGTACCAGCCAGCGCGCAAGCCTCGTGCGATACACCTTCCATCATGCAACCGTCACCTAAAAACACGAACGTATCGTGATCAACAATGGTGTGATTCGGTTTGTTAAATTCGTTGGCGAGTAATTTTTCTGCCATCGCAAACCCTACGCCGTTAGCAATACCTTGGCCTAATGGGCCAGTGGTTGTCTCAACACCTGCCGCATAGCCGTATTCTGGGTGGCCAGCACATTGTGAGTGCAATTGACGGAACGATTGCAGTTGTTCCATTTTCAAATCATAGCCAGTTAAATGCAGCAATGAATAAATCAACATAGAACCGTGGCCGTTAGAAAGCACAAAACGATCGCGGTTTGCCCATTTAGGATTGGTTGGATTATGGCTTAAATGATGGTTCCACAGCTCTTCAGCAATTTCTGCCATGCCCATTGGCGCGCCAGGGTGGCCAGAATTGGCTTTTTGTACTGCATCCATTGATAACGCACGAATTGCGTTGGCTAAATCTTTACGCGTTGCCATAACATTCTCCCTTTTTTAGCTAAACTGAACAGGCTTTGTTGATATGTTTAAAAGCCCAAATGAAATCTGTAAAAGCGTTTTAAAAAATATTTTTAAGCACGCTTTTTGTAAAAGCTAATTATTGCCTAAAAGTAGGCTTTCGGCAAGATTCAACTTGGCCTAATTCACATCAATTTATGGTTATTTTGTAGCGAATCTATGCGCCAGCTTTACTTTTTCGCTTAAAAGTTTAAGCTCACACACTATTATGCAAACTTTACCAGCTAATATTTTAAGCATCGATCACATTGGCATTCGTATTACAAATCGCGACGTTTCGCGTGCTTTTTATGCACAATTTGGTTTTGTGGAGACAGACTATTTTCAAGCCGACCAAGCCAATGAAATGCAAACCGCCAGTGGCGTGCGTATTAATTTGATTATGAACGGCGCCAAACGTCCGCAAAATAAAAATATACTCTTAGACGAGCCGATAAAATACCCTGGCATCACGCATTTGGCATTTGTTGTAAATAACTTAAGCGAATTGCAATCTTGGCTGCAAGCCAATAAAATAGCCATTACCGAAGGCCCGGTGCAATTAAGTCCGCGCCGTATTACGTTGTTTATACGCGACCCAGATGGCAATGTTTTAGAATTTAACCAGCTCATTTAAAGCGACAATAACTTAAGGAGAAAGCAATGAAACTGTACGATTTAGAACCATCAGGCAACTGCTATAAAGTGCGTTTATTTTGTGCGTTGGCGAAAATTCCAATCGATTTAGTGCCTGTCGATTTTATGGCGGGCGAGCATAAAAGCGCCAAATTTTTAGCCATGAACCCGCTGGGCGAGCTACCGATTTTACAAGATGGCGACTTAACGTTACGCGATTCGCAAGCCATTTTGGTGTATTTAGCCAGCCAATACGGCGGTGAGGCTTGGCTGCCAAAAGATCCTGCCCATGCGGGTAAAGTCATGCAATGGCTATCTACCGCCGCCAATAACGTGCAGCACGGCCCAGGTGATGCGCGGCTGGTGGATTTATTTGGCTACAAAATAGATAAAGCAACCACCATCGCCAATAGCAACGCCATTTTGCCGATTTTTGAGAGCCATTTAGGCAAAAATAATTGGCTAGAAATGGGTCGCGTCACCATTGCCGATTGCGCCTGCTTTCCCTACATCGCGCTTTCGCACGAAGGCGGCATTTCGCTACAGCCTTACCCGAATATTCGCGCTTGGATTGCACGTATAAAAGCGCTACCTAACTTTATTGGTATGCCAGGGGTTTAGCTATTTAATTGCATATTACGTAATAATCTTTACCCAATAAACTTTGCTAGCAGCGCTGAGTCTATATTTATCATAATCATGTAAAGTATTATTCATGCAAAATTTAATACTAAAAGTCATTTGTGTTCTATGCTTTATTGGCTTAGCAGGTTTATCTGCATGTGTTAGCTCACCAGCAGCCAAACCAACAGCGGCTGAACCTGCCACGGCCACGGCTGTAGTCAAAGAAAAAGCTGTTGCTGAACCAGTTGCCGCGTTGCCATCTGCATCTGCATCTGCAAGCATTGGCAAAGTTATGGTGTTGGATTTTCCACTGAGCGACCTGACAGATTTGCCTAACCCGCCAGAAGAGCTGGCGCGCATTGCCCATTTTAACGACGCGTTTAAACAAAAATTGGCTGATAATGGTGTACAGATTGTGCCAGTCAATGACAAGATTAAAGCGATAGCAGCAACGCAGTCTGCTACCTATCTATTCGACCATACTGATATTGCGGCAAGCTTGGCTGAAGGTAGCGGCGCCGATTACATCATCATAGGCGTGGCCATGAAGCCGACCTACCTGTTCGTTTATCCAAGAATGCTGTTAGTCGATATTAAGACAAAGCGCAAGGCATTTACCGCCTACGTGCAGATGGAAGGCTCATGGTTAGATAAAGAACATACCGCAAGTAGCGCAAAAAATCTTGCCAACAAAGTTACTGCAGAACTCAAGCAACTGAATGTGCCGACCAAATAATAAGCTGGTAAACATGGGTCTGCAAGCCTCATGGATTGGCAGCGTAAATTCATCGCTACTTTCAGAAGTTAATCACTCGCTAAATGTGAAACGTTTTGAAGCCTCTGGTGAGATTTTTATCTAAAATTAAAACTGCTTATTGGCCACTTGCTGGCATTTACCACTAACATACATATCATTTGCCGCAATCAGGGCGCTTCCAGTATATCTATTGATAGTTACCTTAGTTTCTCTGCCCTTCGAATTTTTGTATTGAAATTGGATTTCAGCATCTGAAATTTTTGCTGCATCTCCATTAACTGTAGATCGGATAAAATCGATTTTATATGTGACTTCCTGCTTTCCATACAGACAAACCAGAGTGGTTGTTTTGCCAGTTGAGTCTGCACCTCCTTCTGCTGGTTGTACGGGGTGTGCTTTGCGGTATTGACTATAGGATTCAGCCAAATGCTTGAACCAGTTTTCTCCATCTTCTGTAAATTTATGTGCTCCTGTTTTTGTTTTGGCGCTTAGTCGTCGATTGAAAGACTCCCACCAAGACAAACCATTTTCATCTTTCGTGGTTGCGAGCCACTTAATCAAGTAGTATTTCTCAAAAGAATTTGAGGGAATAAAACTCAATCTTTCTACCGAACTTTCTAATGCATGAGCATCAAAAATTTCAGAAACAAAAGACGAATCTATAGCAAAATTAAGATTCTCCCCTCCTTTTAACTTAAAAGTTGTAATGCCAATAAGCTTGCCTTCTGAGTCGAATAGACCGCCTCCGCTATTACCTGGCGAAATGGGAGCAGTAGTTTGAATTAGAAAAACCCCATTTTTTTCTCTGGTTCCAGAAATTATTCCTTCGGAAATTGAATTCTCCAATCCGAGAGGTGAGCTAACCCGCAATTGACGGACACACTGAATTAAGCACATAATTGTTCATAATACCTTTTTTCCATTTCGTTTGGCGTTAAATACCCTAAACTTTGATGCATGCGCTGTGTATTATAAAAGCACTCAATGTAATCAAAT
>JANOWA010000362.1:0-5532 GCA_031417675.1 Methylotenera sp. | reverse complement strand
AACGCCGCCAGCAATTAAGCCAGAATAATGCGCCATATCCACCATAAAATACGCGCCCACTTTTTTGGCGATTTCGCTCATACGCGCCCAATCAAAACGTAGCGCATAGGCCGAAGCCCCGCCGATTAACAGTTTTGGCTTCGCTTCAATCGCAATACGCTCCATTTCGTCGTAGTCGATTTCTTCTTTGTCATTTAAGCCATACGCCACAATATTGAATAATTTGCCCGATAAATTGGCAGGTGAGCCGTGCGTTAAATGCCCGCCGTGGCCAAGATTCATGCCCATTATCGTGTCGCCAGGTTTTAAAATACTAAAGTAAACGGCTTGGTTAGCCTGTGAACCGCTGTGCGGCTGTACATTGGCGTATTCCGCGCCGTATAAGGCTTTCAGGCGATCAATCGCCAGCTGTTCCACTTGATCCACATACTCGCAACCGCCATAAAAACGCTTGCCTGGGTAACCTTCCGCATACTTATTGGTCAGCTGTGAACCTTGCGCTTCCATCACCGCGGGGCTGGTGTAATTTTCGGAGGCAATTAGCTCGATATGTTGATGTTGGCGCACGACTTCGGCATCAATCATGCTGGCGAGTGCTGGGTCGGCGGTGTGTAAATTATTTGAGGTGCTAAACATAGCGTGTGACTTTCCAATAAAAATGTTGCAAAAAACAATACAATTTGAGGCCTTATACAGCGTAATTAAGTCATTATTTTATCATGGTGAATCACCAAATAACCCTGACATGCGACAAATAGATGCCTAAAATAGACAATAGAAAACACTATTGGCATGCGTTATTACTGAACATACTGCGCTAATTAACAAGTTCAGTTAATGCGAAGATAACATTGCGTTGCACTATATTGGTTCAACACGCCCAAATTAGTTGCATAAATTTCAACAATATTTCAATGAAAAAATATAACCAGTTGATTATATTACTAAAAATAATTGGCACGCAGATTGCTGTATTAAACTTAGCTAGATCTCCAAACGTTCTTCCCACTTGCCCAGCGGCTTATTCATTTAAGTGCTGGGCTTTTTTTATGCCTATTTCTACGATTGCGTTCAAATCTGGCGGCGCGCTCGCGTTATAATATATTATTCATTTGTTTAAGAGCGCACCATGAAATGGACTGACAGCCAACAAATTGCCGAAGCCTTATTCGACACGCATCCTAATATTGACCCAAGTACCGTTCGCTTTACCGATTTAATGGCTTGGGTAATGGCTTTGCAAGGCTTTAACGATGCACCCGAGCATTGCGGCGAGAAAATTTTAGAAGCCATTCAATTGGCTTGGATTGATGAGCATGCCTAAGCATTGGCAAATTTAAACGCGCAGGCCAAGCGATGCAAATCACACTTTTAACTACCTTGTTTTGGCTGTTTGTAAAGCATTTCGTCTGCGACTTTCCCCTGCAAATTTGGCCTTGGATGTACCGCAATAAAGGCACTTATATGCACCCTGGTGGCATCGTACATGCGGCTATACATGGTGTTGGTACTTTTGTTGTGATGGTTTTTTTCGACTTTACATCGGCATGGATGGCAGGCTTATTTGACATGCTAGTCCACTATCATATTGATTGGGCAAAAATGAATTTGAATGCCCGCTTTAACTTAAAACCCGATAATAGCGAATGGTTTTGGATTGCTCTAGGGTTTGATCAACTCTTGCATCATGCGACATATTTCATTATTGTGTATTATGCACTCATTTATTATAACTAAAAGTAATTTAGATTGAACCTGAATCGTCAACCCAATTAAATCATGCAAACTACCAATATCCCCAAAGAAATTTTTAAAGCCTATGATATTCGCGGTATTGTCGGCAAAACCTTAACGCCAGCCATTGTAGAGTCCATTGGCCACGCGCTTGGCAGCGAGGCCAAACAACGCGCACAGACCGAAATTTGCATTGGCTTTGACGGCCGATTATCAGGGCCAGCGTTGGCAGAGGCGCTATCGACAGGCATTCGCAAAGCAGGCGTAAACGTCGTAAATTTGGGCATGGTAGCTACGCCGATGGTGTATTTTGCGGCGCATCACTTAAAAAATAACTGCGGCGTGATGGTGACTGGTAGCCATAACCCGCCCGATTACAACGGCTTAAAAATGGTGCTAGCGGGCGAAACGCTTTCTAACGAGAGCATTCAAAGTTTGCGCCATCGTATTGAGTACAACTTATTTACCTATGGCGATGGCTTGGAGCGCAGCTATGATATTGCGCCCAATTATATTGCCGAGATTAAAGCCGATATTAAATTGGCGCGGCCACTACAAATCACGGTTGATTGCGGCAATGGCGTGGCGGGTGCATTTGCCAAAACGCTGTACAACGCCATTGGCTGCCGCGTAGATGAGCTGTTTTGCGAGGTAGATGGGCATTTTCCTAATCATCACCCAGATCCATCCGTGCCAGAAAACTTAAATGATTTAATTACTGCGCTTAAAACTACGCGATCTGAAATTGGCTTGGCTTTTGATGGCGATGGCGACCGTTTAGGCGTGGTGACCAAAGAAGGCAATATTATCTATCCCGATCGCCAAATGTTGCTGTTTGCGCAAGATGTACTCAGCCGTAACAAAGGTGCCACCATTATTTTCGACGTAAAATCAACACGTAACTTAGCACCGTGGATACGCAAACTGGGCGGTAATCCACTGATGTGGAAAACAGGGCATAGCCTTGTAAAAGCCAAAATTAAAGAAACCAATGCAGCCTTGGCGGGCGAGATGAGTGGCCATATCTTTTTTAATGACAACGATATTAATGGCAAAAAGCGTTGGTATGGCTTTGTCGACGGCTTGTATGCTGGCGCGCGCTTGCTCGAAATTTTAAGTCATTTCGCCAATCCATCAGAGTTACTCAACAGCTTACCTGATAGCGTGAGCACGCCGGAGCAGCACATACAGATGAAAGAAGGCGAGCCGCATGCCTTAATTGCAAAGCTACAAAATCAAGCGAATATCTCCGCCAACTTTTCCGATGCTGTCGAAGTGATTACCATTGACGGCTTGCGCGTCGAATATGGTGATGGTTTTGGTCTGATGCGTGCAAGCAATACCACACCCGTCATTGTGTTACGCTTTGAGGCGGATAACGAAGCGGCGCTCAAGCGTATTCAAGCCAAATTTAGAGACGTGATTTGGAATAAGGCGCCGCACGTTGCTTTGCCATTTTAAATGCATGTTTTGTTAAAAAATGACGCGTAATAAGCTCATTTTTGTATGCGTTTGGCTGGCCTTGGCGTTTGGTATTTACACCATTGTCGATAACATTCAAAACCCCAATAAAGCTTTTCGCTTAGGCAATAATGCGCATAGCGTCACCCTTAAACGCGGCCTAGATGGTCATTATCGTGCCGAGGCATTAATTAACAACCAAAAAGTAGATGTGTTGGTCGATACTGGCGCGACAGGCGTGGCGATTTCACAACGCGTGGCCGATAAACTCGGTTTAAAAAGCATCGATGCCGTGCGCACTAATACCGCCAATGGCGACAGTGTCGGTTATATGGTGCGTTTAGCATCCGTTAAAGTGGGTGGTGTAGAGGCGCAAGATGTGGCCGCCATGATTGCACCAGGGCTTGATGGTGATGTGCTGCTTGGCATGAGTTATTTAGGCCGTATGGACGTACGGCTTTATAAAAACGAGATGACGATAAAACAAGTTGAATAAAATTTAATCCTTATGTGCCTTAGCGTACAGACTAGCAGCTTACTTTACAGATATTCTAAAAAATGTGTAGCTTACTAAAATAATGTAAGGATTTTTTCTGCACCATGACTAATGATGGCTAGCTAGCAAACTTAACTTACAAGCCAATCAAAATTTTTAGGAGAATTAAAATGACTGTTCAATTTAAAAAAGTAGCCATTATTAGTGGTATGTTGTTATCTGTGGCAGCAATTTCATTGCCTGCTTATGCTGCAGACGCAATGGTAGGCACAGGCGGTTATGCGCGCCAACTGCAAAAGATGGAAATGATGAAAATGTTAGATGCTGATGGCAACCACATGGTGACTGCGGCAGAAGCAGATACTTATTACAACAGCGTATTTGATGCGCTTAACAAAGATAGCGATGACTCATTAGATGCCAAAGAGTGGGCTGGCCCAACTAAACACTCCAAACTAGACTTAGCCACTGGCGGTTATAGTCGTGAATTACGTAGCATGAAAATGATGGGTAAAATGGATGCCGATGGTGACCACAAGGTGACGCGCGAAGAGTTTTTAACATTCCATAAAGACGTGTTTGCAAAATTGGACGCCTCTGGCGACCAAGAACTAACTGCAACAGAATGGTCGATGAAAGGCTTACTCGGTAAATAAAAAAGACGTTAGTATGCACAAAATAAAGTCAGCAATTGCTGGCTTTATTTTTAAGTACGGCCTAAATAATTACTACTAAGTAATTACAGTCGGTACATTACGACCAGAGCGTTGTTTTAATTGCGATATTTCTTCTGCAATGCCAATCATCTCACTCAACGCCACTTGCGCATCACAATGGTGATTGGCCACATTTGGCTCAAACGCTTCTAAATAAATGCGCACCGTTGCACCATCGGTGCCAGTGCCAGACAGCCGAAACACTATGCGCGAATCATCGGTAAATATAATACGCACCCCCTGACCTGTGCTAATACTGCCGTCAATGGGGTCGATATAGCTAAAATCATCCGCGGTTTTTACCGTATATTGGCCAAATTTTGTATTGGGTAAGGTATTAAATTGCGCCTTAATATGCGCCATCACACCATGGGCGGCCTCTGTGGGAATCGCCTCATAATCGTGGCGCGAATAGACATTGCGGCCATATTCTGCCCAATGTGCCATGACGATTTGCTCGACGCTTATTTTTTGCTTCGCTGCAATGATATTGAGCCAACACAACACTGCCCACAAGCCATCTTTTTCACGCACATGATTGCTGCCCGTGCCAAAGCTTTCTTCGCCGCATAACGTTACTTTATCCGCATCCATTAAGTTGCCAAAAAATTTCCAACCAGTAGGTGTTTCATAACACGGAATATTCAATTTTTTAGCCACACGATCAACCGCGCCGCTGGTCGGCATACTGCGCGCAACGCCGCTAAGACCTTGTTTATAAGCGGGTATTAATGTTGCATTGGCCGCAATAATCGCCAAACTATCTGATGGCGTCACAAAAAAATGTTTACCTAAAATCATATTTCTATCGCCATCGCCATCCGATGCTGCACCAAAATCGGGGGCCTTATTATCATATAGCACCTCAACTAACTCGTGCGCATAAGTTAAATTTGGGTCGGGGTGACCGCCGCCAAAAGTTTCACTCACCTCGCAATTCATTAAACAGCTTTGTGGCGCACCCAAGCGATTCACCAAAATTTCTTTTGCATAAGGCCCAGTCACTGCGTACATCGCGTCAAACTTCAACTTAAAACCAGACTGCAACAGCGTTTTAATTGCCACAAAATCAAACATACTAGCCATTAAATCCGCATAATCAGTGTCTGGATTAATCACTTCAAC
>JANOWA010000361.1:0-3028 GCA_031417675.1 Methylotenera sp. | reverse complement strand
CACTACATTGCTAATAATGCGGTCATTGGCCGAGAGCAAATCGTAACCTGATTCGCTACGCAGTGATTTATTGGCAATCGCTAACTGGCCAATAATTTCTGAAACGCTTAAATTACGGTTAAACCCTTGCGCGCCAGTACTGCAAAACGTGCATGCCAACGCACAACCTACTTGGCTAGAGATACACAAAGTACCGCGGTCATCTTCTGGAATAAACACTGTTTCGATACTATTGGCTACGCCATTTTTATCATCCGTACCAATTAACCATTTGCGCGTACCATCGTTTGACACTTGCTCTAACTGCACATTAGGCAAAGTAATTTCAGTATCAACCGCTAATTTCTCACGCAAACTTTTGGCAATATCCGTCATTTGCGCAAAATCATGCACCCCAAAATGATGCATCCAACGCATCAATTGCTTGGCGCGAAAAGGCTTTTCGCCGATACTTGCAAAGTAATCGGCGAGCTGAAGTTGATTGTAATTAAGTAAATTAATCAATGCTTTACAACCTTAACAAATCCTCTCCCGCATGCGGGAGAGGGTGCACGACAGTGCGGGTGAGGGGGCGACGCAGATTAAGCGCACATTGCCCCTCTCCCGCGCGAGGGCGAGGGGCTAAAACATTATCCAAAAAAGTATTTAATCTCAATCGCCGCATTCTCAGCAGAATCTGAACCATGCACTGCATTTGCATCAATACTCTCAGCAAAATCGGCACGAATCGTACCAGCAGCCGCATCTTTAGGGTTGGTAGCACCCATTAAATCACGATGTTTCAATACGGCATTGTCGCCCTCAAGCGCTGTAATCATCACTGGGCCAGAAATCATAAATTTAACTAAATCGTTAAAAAATGGGCGTGCTGCATGCACAGCGTAAAAGCCTTCCGCTTCCGCTTTGGTCAAATGCGTCATTTTTGCCGCCACAACTTTTAAGCCTGCGTTTTCAAAACGGGTATAAATTTGGCCAATCACGTTTTTTGCTACTGCGTCTGGTTTGATAATGCTAAGGGTGCGTTCTACTGCCATTTGAAACTCCAAAAAAATAATTAAATGAACAACTTACGAAAAAATTGATTTTAACATTTTTGAAGGATTTGATAAACCACAAAATTGCAGTTTTCTAGAGACTATGTATGTTTATAGATTACTTATTCGCATCGAAAATATGCACTGATAGAGAAATCTCGCGCAAAAAGCAGCCTAAGCCAATAATCAAGCTGGTCATGGCCACAATAAACAAAATGGAAACGATGCGCGACGGGTCGACATTCGCCACCGCGCCCATAAATAACGCGCCGATGACGATAGCCACAAATAAAGCTGATGCGGTACAAAGCGTAATCGCCCAATGCACCCAAACCGCACGCACGGTTAAAATTTCAAGCTCGCGCGCTTGGTTTGCTGGCAGTGTTTCGAGGCTTTCATTTAGCACTCTAAACCGATCCACCAAGCGACCTAACCTACCTGTCAGCACGCTTAAAATGGCACCAACGCCAGTGAGCAAAAACACGGGTGCCACGGCCAGCTGAATTACGTGAGCAACAGTAGTTAAGTTTTCGGCAACGATTTGCATGTTTGCTTTACGCTCTATAAATGAATGCTTGTGAATTAATATGCAGATTGTAGCGGCAAGGCCAGTAAACTTAAAGCAAGAAAATAAAAAGAGCTGAAAATCAAAAGCATAGCTATTAAGAATTGTGGCAAAATTGCAGCATGAAAGCTGCACCTGCCAAAATTAACAGCATAAGCGCCACCTGCCCCGCATGTGGCTTACTCTGTGACGACATTCAATTAGCAATTAGCAATCATCAAATCAACGTGTTAACAAAGAGCTGCAAAAAAGCCATTGTATTTTTTGAACAGCCTTTAAACGATATAAAGCCACAAATTAATGGCAAACCAGCGAGCTTACAACAAGCCATTTTACATGCTGCAACATTAATAATAGCCAGCCAGCAGCCTTTATTGGCGGGCTTAGGCACTGATGTTGCAGGCTTTCGCTCACTGTATCATTTATCTCAAAAAATCAATGGAATATTACAGCACATGAACGCGCAAAGCACCGCGCGCAATATGAAGGTGCTGCAAAGCACATGCTGGCAGACCACGACGCTGACTGAGCTAAAAAATCGCGCCGATGTGATTGTCTGTTTTGGCGACATCGCTAAGCATAATCCACGATTTTTTGAGCGTTTTATTGATGTTGACGGTATGTTTATTGACGCCAATCAACGTCAGCTTATTTTTGTTGGCGAAAATTGCGCTAGAAATATTCATAGTAAAGCTGAAATTTCACCTAAGGGTACCCCCGCGTCCCTATTGGCTTGCAGGGCAGTTGATTTACCTGAAATTACCATTGCTTTACGTGCTTTGGTAGTAGGTAAAGCGCTAAAAGTAACTGAAATTGCTGGCGTAAAAATAAGTGATTTACAAACCGTTGCCAATAAACTAAAAGCTGCAAAATACGCGGTGCTGGCTTGGGTGGCGAAAGATTTAGATTACCCTCATTCAGAATTAACCATCCAAAATATAACAGAAACAGTAGCAATACTTAATCAAACAACTCGCGCTGCCGGCTTGCCTCTTGGCGGCAGCGATGGCGACACGACAGCCAATAACGCCAATACTTGGCTAAGCGGCTTGGCCTTAAACGATGAGATTGTTGAGCATGATTTGATGATTTGGGTGAATAGTTTTAGCCCTGATAAAAAACCACCGAATACTGATAAGCCGCTGATTATGATAGGAAATACAAATAGTAAATTTGACGAAACGCCTGATGTATTTATTCCAATTGCCACGCCTGGCTTAGATTGCAGCGGCACGCTGTTTCGGGTGGATTCATCTGTGATTTTGCCGTTAAAGAAAGTCCACGAGACTGATTTGCCCACGTTGAGTGAAGTGGTTAGCGAAATTGAAAAATTGCTATGATTACACTACTTAAGAACGGCAAATTATACGACCCTGCCCACAATAAAAATGGTGTGGTGGAAGATATTTACATCCGCGATGGACGCATG
>JANOWA010000360.1:0-7328 GCA_031417675.1 Methylotenera sp. | reverse complement strand
GCGAATTTATTAATCCCTCAAAAGCTGAAAACATTGATAAATAATCTGGCTGCCCAGAATCATTAAATGGTGCGTTAGATACATGGCATAAATTCGATATTGACATTAAACAAGTAATTAAAGATGCAATTGTTTCACTTCATCCATTTAATGATTCTGGGCAGCCAGATTATTTATCAATGTTTTCAGCTTTTGAGGGATTAATAAATTCGCAAAAAAACAAAATTCAATCTGAACTAGATGACTGCTGGGATAGTGTTAAAAAAAATTTAATTTTAAATATTGAAAACCAAAATATATCTGATGGGATTAAAAGTTATTTGAAAGACAATTTAGACGCAGTCAAATACAGCGAGAAACTGAAAAACAAAACCCAATATATTTTGAATGAGCAGAATATATATACGAAAGATTTGTGGCCTATATTTGGACTTAACTCGCTATACGAAATAAGAAATTTATTATCACATGGCAATCGAATGAAATTAGGTGATTATTCGGTTGCTGAAGAACACCTACAGTATTTGATAGAAAGGCTTTTATTAAAGTTACTAGGGTTTAATTGTGACTTATCATCTGTAGGTTTAAATCTTAATAGGATAAGGCTTAAATATAGCCAAGCAGAAATCCAAGGTTTTCAAAATCAATTAAAAACGAAAAATAGTTAAGTCTTTACATTGATGATTATCATCCCTGAAACCGAATACGAACTCACCGCTATCCGTGCGCAGGGTGCGCCAGATGAGAATTTAGTGCAGAACGTGAATAAGGTTTCTAGTGCGATTCATATTAGTTGATAGACAACCCAAACTTAAATATGTACAATATCACGTACATATTCTATTTGTAAAATCAGAGGCACAAAAATGGACGCAATTACTTACACAACCGCGCGGGCGCAGCTTGCTAGCAATATGAATCGTGTATGTCAAAACCACGAGCCGCTAATAATTACGCGTAATCGTGAGCAATCAGTTGTGATGGTCTCGCTAGAGGATTATCAAGCGTTGGAAGAAACAGCGTATTTGCTGCGTAGCCCTAATAACGCGAAACGCTTGCTGGACGCAGTGATTGAACTGAATGCAGGTAAAGGCACAGAAAGAACGCTGTCAGAGTGAAGTTGATTTTTGCCGAACTTGCTTGGCAAGATTATTGTTATTGGCAGGTACAAGATAAACAAATGCTTAAGCGCATTAATCAGCTCATTCAAGAAATTCAACGTGAGCCATTTGCAGGCATTGGCAAGCCAGAGCCGTTAAAACACGCACTAAGCGGCTATTGGTCGCGTCGTATTAATGATGAGCACCGTATTGTGTATAAAGTAGATAGTGATGCTTTGCTGATAGCGCAATTGCGGCATCATTACTAAGTTTTAGATAAACTAAACCATGATTTTAATCCCCGAAACTGAATACGAACTCACCGCCATCCGTGCGCAAGGGGCGGGTGGGCAAAACGTGAATAAAGTCTCAAGCGCGATTCATTTGCGGTTTGATATTGCAGCTTCAAGCTTAAGCGATTGGTTGAAAGAACGTTTGATTGGTTTGAAAGACAATCGCATTACTGATGAAGGCGTGCTGGTGCTAAAAGCGCAGCAATACCGCACGCAGGAGGCGAATAAAAAAGATGCGATAAAACGTCTTCATGAGATTATAAACGCGGCAAACCAAGTAAAACCAACGCGTTACGCTACGCGGCCGAGTTATGGCGCTAAACAGCGACGCTTAGAAGGTAAAACAATTCGTAAGCAAGTGAAACAATTGCGCGGTAAAATAGCGCATGACTAATGCCAAATCTATTCATACCCGTCATTCTGAGGCCAATGTATTGTTTGGGCGAAGAATCCAAACAATATGACAAAAAACTGGATTCTTCGCTACGCTCAGAATGACGGGGGTGGGTGTAAATCTTGCGGCTTAGACACAAGCAATAAATGATAAATTAACATGAATCTTTTAGCACTCGATACCTCTACCGAATTTTTATCGCTCGCGTTGCAGCTTGGCGATAAAACTTATGTGCATCATCAGCATGCTGGGCAAGCCGCATCGCAATTGGTGTTGCCGCAAATTCAAGCTTTGCTAGATGCTGCTAATGTTCAGTTAAGCGATTTAGATGGTATTGCGTTTGGCGCAGGGCCTGGCGCGTTTACTGGCGTGCGCGTGGCGTGCGGCGTGGCACAGGGCTTGGGTTTTGGCGCGAATATTCCTGTTGTCGGTGTGAATACGCTCATGGCATTAGCGCAGGCAAGCGGGCAAGAGCGCTTGATTGCGTGCTTAGATGCGCGCATGGGTGAGATTTATCACGCGGCTTTTGTGCGTAAAAATGGTGAATGGATTGAGCAAAGTGCGACTAGGGTATGCAAGCCAGAAGCCGCTCCAGTGCTAGAGGGTAAGTGGAATGGCGTGGGCAGTGGCTGGGCAGTTTATGGTGAAGTTTTAAGCAAAATTTATGCTAAAAATTTGGTGAAAACACTTTCAAATATTACACCAATGGCAGAGGCGATTTTGCAATTGGCCGCACCAACTTTTGCAGCTGGTTTGGCCAAGCCAGCTAGCGAAGCTATGCCAATTTATATTCGCAATCGCGTGGCATTAACCACGCTTGAGCGCGAGGCAGGGCAACGTTTATAATGATTCATTTAAACATCATCATCACTTCCGTTCGGCCTGAGCATGTCGAAGACTTCGGTTATTTTGTGCTTCAACAAGCTCACCACGAACGGTATTTTTTAAAATGAGCGCGCAGTTAAAAACACAATACCATTTTCGCCCCATGCAAATGGCCGATTTAGACGCGATTATGCAAATCGAGCCGACCATTTATAGTCACCCGTGGACGCGCGGTAACTTTAGCGATTCGCTGAATTCTGGCTATAGCGCTTGGATTTTAGAAGAGTTGTCGTTGGGAAAAAGCGGCGAAATAATTGGTTATGCGCTGATGATGCGGGTGTTGGATGAAGCACATTTGCTTAACTTAAGTATCGCCAAAGCGCAGCAAAAACGCGGTTTGGGGCGCTATTTGCTAGAACACATGCTACAAATTGCTAAAAATCATCAAGCGGCGCATCTATTTTTAGAAGTGCGACCGAGTAATACTTCTGCAATTGCTTTGTATGAAAACATGGGCTTTAGCGAAATGGCAGTGCGGCGTGGTTATTATCCTGCAGAGCATGTTGAAAATGGCCGCGAAGACGCGATTTTAATGGGATTAGCATTATGATGTCGCGTGAAGACGTGTTGCGAGAGCTGGAGCTGTTGCCTGTGTGGCAATTGCGCGTACCAGCCACGCCGCCGATAGAAGGTGTGCAAAAAATTGCCGATGTAAAAGCCGTTGTTAAAACTGAGCTTAAAGCGGTCGAAATTGCCGAGAATGCACAAGCATTACCAGTGGCCGAAACAAGCTATTACGTTGTAGTTGCAGAGGAAAAAAACTGGGCGTTTGTGTTGCCAGAGGCTTTAACTGGCGCGGCAGAAACCTTATTTAATAATATTTTACTGGCATTGCAAATCAATAAAATGCACACTGAAACATTGGCTAATTTGGCTGATATAAAGGTGATTGTTGCCATGGGCGAAATCGTCGCGCAGCAGTTGTTAAATAGCGTTGAGCCTATCGAAACTTTACGCGGGACAAGGCATGTGTTTAAAAGTGTTGCGGGTAATATTACTTTAGTTGCCACGTATCATCCAAATGATTTGCTGCAACATTTGGTATGTAAGCCCAAAATGTGGGATGATTTATGTCTGGCTAATTCATTAGCGGCTACTTGAAATTGAATAGACTTGATTTTTTAACTGATTTTTTTAAAAACATGCCGCATTAACAATAAGTATCCAATACATTATAGAGGAGCAATCAAATGCAATTTTCATGGAAAAAAATACTACTAGCAACCATGTTATTAAGCGCAATATTGGGCTTAAGTGGCTGTGGCTACAATCAATTTCAAAGCTTAGATGAAGATGCAAAAGCCAGCTGGTCTGAGGTGCTAAACCAATATCAGCGCCGTGCTGACCTTGTGCCAAATTTAGTGGCAACCGTAAAAGGTTATGCTGAGCACGAAGAAAAAGTATTAACCGAAGTAGCCGATGCGCGCAGCAAAGTGGGTAGCATGCAAGTAACAAAAGAAGTGCTAAACGACCCTGAAGCGTTTGCAAAATTTCAAGCTGCGCAAGGGCAGTTAACATCAGCATTATCTCGCTTGATGGCCGTGGCCGAAAATTACCCAAATCTTAAGGCAGATCAAGGCTTTAGAGATTTGCAAGCGCAGTTAGAAGGTACTGAAAACCGTGTGACTGTAGCGCGCAATCGCTTTATTGAGTCGGTAAAAAATTACAACGTATCGGTGCGTAGCTTTCCTAATAACTTAACCGCGATGATGTTTGGCTATAAAGCGAAACCAAGTTTTACAGTGGAAAATGAAAAACAAATTTCTACCGCACCAAAAGTAGAGTTTGGCGACAAAAAGTAACTTAAAAACATTATTTAGTTAAAATTAATTTAGTTAAAATTAATGTTTTTAAACCTTAAAACAGGTTTTGCTGTGCTTTTCTTGATGCTAATGCTGTTAGCATCAAGTTTTGTTCAAGCCGAGCTGGCCGCAATTCCGCCATTACAAGCGCTGGTCACTGACTTAACTGGCACGCTCAATCCATCTGAAATAGCCCAACTAGACGCCAAACTAAAAGCCTTTGAAACCGAAAAAGGCAGCCAAATTGCGGTGCTGATTGTACCCACTACCCAGCCTGAAGACATCGCCCAATATAGTATTCGTGTGGTTGATCAATGGAAAATTGGTCGCGCCAAGCAAGATGACGGCGTATTAATATTAGTCGCAAAAGATGATCGAAAAATGCGCATTGAAGTGGGCCGGGGTTTAGAAGGCGCTATCCCCGATTTATACGCCAAACGGATTGTAGATGACGAGTTGAAGCCGCGCTTTAAGCAAGGCGATTTTTATGGTGGCATTAACGCCGCAACCGATAAAGTAACCCGTTTAATCAACGGCGAGCAGCTTGCGCCGCCTGACCGTGCCAATGCTGACGGCAACAGTATCGGCGGCCAAAACTCATTGGCCATGTTTGTGATCACCACCTTATTTTTAAGCCTATTTTTGACCAGTATTTTGGGACGATTTTTTGGCGCAGCGGCTACTGGCGGAGTGAGCGGCTTTATTGCCACTGCGGCTGCAGGTGCGGGTTTGGGATTATTTTGGGGCATAGGTGCCTTCGTTTTTGCATTAATAATCCCTTGGTTATTTGGTGGCGGCCGTGGCATTGGTCGTGGTGGTTATTATGGTGGCGGCGGCAGCTCTTGGGGCGGCTCTTCTGGCGGCAGTTCTTGGGGAGGCGGTGGTGGCGGCGATTTTGGCGGTGGCGGCGCGAGTGGGGACTGGTAAATCAGTCAGCG
This sequence comes from Methylotenera sp., assembly GCA_031417675.1. Taxonomy (GTDB): domain Bacteria; phylum Pseudomonadota; class Gammaproteobacteria; order Burkholderiales; family Methylophilaceae; genus Methylotenera_A. The sequence continues at coordinate 1,916 of JANOWA010000360.1, read as the reverse complement.
ACAAATATGAAAAATCAAAACGGATTTTCGCGTTTTTTTGCGCATTTATTTAGCCACCCGTGGACTTTGCGCCATTATTTTTGTAACACGGGTTTGACTGTGATAGAGCAAACTATTGCTGAATCCGAGGCGCGCCATACGGGTGAAATACGCTTGGTGGTGGAGACAGGGCTTGATATTGACGAGGTTATTTTTAACAAAACGCCGCGCAAGCGCGCAATTGAGTTATTTAGCCATTTGCGCATTTGGGATACCGAACACAATAATGGCGTACTGATTTATTTATTGCTGTCCGACCATGATGTGGAAATTGTGGCCGATCGCGGCATTGATAGACACGTTGGCCATGCGCGGTGGCAGAAAATTTGCCATGAGATGGAAACCAAGTTTAGATGCGGCGAATTTGAAGGTGGTGTGCTGCAAGGCATTGTCGAAATTGGTGCCGAGTTAGAAATGTACTTTCCCGCCAACGGCCAAAAAAGAAAAAATGAACTACCCAATAAGCCACTTATTTTGTAGTGCTTTAAGCTTTTTTTGCTTAACATTCAATGTATTAGCACATGCAGATTTGCATGATATTTCACGTATTTTTCACAACTTTCCTACTACATCCTCTTTTGAAATTTGCCATAGCGGCGGTTGTGCAGACGTGTCTCAAGTCGCTATTAGCGACGAAGAATGGTTAGCAGTTTCTGAGATTTTTGAGGAGCAAGCAACGAGCCCAGCGCATGAGCGCGTACAAATTGCGCAAGCCATCGGCATGCTAGAGAGGTTAGTTGGCAATAAAATCGGTACATCGGGCGATTTAGCAGGTACTTTTGGCAATTCACAATATAAAGGCCAGCTTGACTGCAACGACGAGGCGATTAACACCACTACCTATATGCGGCTATTGCAATCGCAAGGCTTAATGCCGCAGCATGTTATTGAAGATACCCGCACGCGTAACTTTTTTTTCACTGGCTGGCCGCATAGCACAGCGGTCATTCGCGATATTGCGACTGGCAAGCAATTTGCGGTCGATAGCTGGTTTTACGATAACGGCCATGCGGCTACTATTGTGCCGTTTGCCACTTGGAAAGCCAACTATATGCCTGCGGATAGCCCAATCGGCAAGGCAAGAGCCACCAAGCTAGCAGCACCAACGCTTTGAATTGGCTGGACATGGTAAGTCATAGAATCTGCAAAGCTAGCCCCACGATTCTCTATTCGTCGGTGGTCGTAAGGTGTCAATAAGCATAGTGCATTGCACCAAAGCCAGTGCCTATGCGGCGCAATGGCCGACATGTTTAAGCAAGACCCTGATTTTGCTTACCAAGTGCTCAATAGCTTGCTAGAAGATGGCGAACAAGGCGAGCTTTTAATTACCATTAGACAAATGGCAAAAGCGTTTGGTGGCGTGCCAGAGCTGGCAAAACAAGCGCACCTTAACACAACGCAGTTATACCGCACCTTGTCGCCAGAGGGCAACCCAGCGCTTAGTAGCTTTTCTGCCATACTCAAAGCCATGGGCATGAAACTCTCTGTGCAGCCTATCAATGCGCCATAAGGCTAAGTTAGGCTGTCTTTCTGTACCAGTGCTTGGCATCACCGCAAAACATATCTGCTAAGCCAGTATTTGGCTTGCCCGTGAAATATACCAACTAAAGTTGGTTATTTACACGTCAAAGCAGATTATTCATGCGAGAAGCGCAGCGATGAGTCCAGCTTGGTTTAAGAAGGAGTTTTTATTTAACTTATTGATTAGTATGAGGGAATTCAGAATCAATGGAGTCTGAGCTAACCCGCAATTGACGGACACACTGAATTAAGCACATAATTGTTCATAATACCTTTTTTCCATTTCGTTTGGCGTTAAATACCCTAAACTTTGATGCATGCGCTGTGTATTATAAAAGCACTCAATGTAATCAAAT
>JANOWA010000359.1:0-4211 GCA_031417675.1 Methylotenera sp. | reverse complement strand
TTGATAAAACCAATGCCAGCAGTTTGGTGGAGCTTGAAGTGAGCAAAACCGAGCTGCAAACCGCATTAAATGGCCTGCCAGCCAATCAGCGCGAGGCTTTGCAGGCTGCGGCGGATAGAGTGCGCACGTATCACGAAAAACAAGTGATGCAATCTTGGCAATACACCGAAGCAGACGGCACGATTTTGGGTCAGCAAGTCACCGCGCTAGACCGCGTTGGGCTTTACGTGCCAGGTGGTAAGGCAGCTTATCCTTCTTCTGTATTGATGAATGCGATTCCAGCCAAAGTGGCGGGCGTGGGTGAGCTGATTATGGTGGTGCCAACGCCCAATGGCGAGCGCAACCAATTGGTGCTGGCGGCGGCGGCCATTGCTGGTGTGGATCGCGTATTTTGTATTGGTGGCGCGCAAGCGGTGGGCGCGCTGGCGTATGGCACGCAAACCATTCCGCAAGTGGATAAAGTCACAGGCCCAGGCAATGCTTACGTGGCGGCCGCCAAACGCCGTGTGTTTGGCGTGGTAGGCATCGATATGGTGGCAGGGCCATCAGAAATCTTAGTAATTTGTGACGGTAAAACCAATCCTAACTGGATTGCCATGGATTTGTTTAGCCAAGCTGAACATGACGAGTTAGCGCAGGCGATTTTGCTGAGTGATGACGCAGCATTTTTAGATAAAGTGGCTGCCAGTATGACCAAACTGATTGAAACTATGCCGCGCAAAGACATTATTAATACCTCGATTGCCGACCGTGGCGCGCTGATTTTAACCAAAAGTTTAGACGAAGCGATTGAAATCAGCAATTACATCGCGCCCGAACATTTGGAGCTATCAGTCGAAAATCCGCTGGAAATGAGTAAAAAAATTAAACACGCAGGTGCGATTTTTATGGGTCGAGATACCTGCGAGGCGCTTGGCGATTACTGCGCTGGGCCAAATCACGTGTTGCCAACATCGCGCACAGCGCGCTTTAGCTCGCCATTGGGTGTTTACGATTTTCAAAAACGTTCTAGTATTATTTTTGCTTCAAGCGCAGGTGCGCAAACCATGGGCAAAATCGCCTCAACCTTGGCGAACGGCGAGGGTTTGCAAGCGCATGCGAAATCGGCTGAGTATCGCTTGAAATAAGCATTGCATAAAATAAATTTTACCGCCGATAAACGCCGATGCACGCCGATTAAGACAGATAAAACCTTATTGGTGTTTTCAGTCTTGACCTGTTAAACAATAGTATTGCGCTTCGTTTACACTGATATTTGCTTATTTAGACGTCTGTTTTGTTGAATCCGTCCTTATCGGCGTGCATCGGCGTTTATCGGCGGTTAACATAAGAACTATGGAATTAATATGAGTAAATTTTGGAGTGATGTTGTTCACAAGCTGACGCCTTACGTGCCAGGCGAGCAGCCAAAGGTTGCAAACCTTGTTAAATTGAACACCAACGAAAATCCGTATGGCCCTAGCAGCCAAGTAATACGCGCCTTGCAGGGCGAGGCTGCAGACTCGTTGCGGCTTTACCCAGATCCAAACTCAGACAAATTAAAAGCAAAAATTGCCGAGTATTTTGATTTAAAACCAAACCAAGTCTTTGTTGGCAACGGTTCAGATGAAGTGTTGGCACATGCGTTTCAAGCGTTTTTTAAGCACGATAGGCCGCTGCTGTTTCCTGATATTAGCTATAGTTTTTACCCTGTTTACTGCGGTTTGTACGGCATAGAGTTTGAAACAATTGCTTTGAGTAACCACTTTGAAATCGATGTGAATGATTACGATAGACCAAACGGTGGCGTCATATTCCCTAACCCAAATGCGCCTACTGGCGTGCCTTTGGGGCTGGTAGAGATTGAAAAGCTATTAAAATTTAATACTGAATCTGTGGTGATAATTGACGAAGCTTACGTGGATTTTGGCACGGAATCAGCAGTGAAGTTAATTAACACTTATCCCAATTTAATTGTCACGCATTCGCTGTCCAAATCACGCTCGCTAGCGGGTTTGCGCGTGGGTTATGCGCTTGGTAATAAAGAGTTAATTGAGGCCTTAATTCGCGTAAAAGATAGCTTTAATTCCTACCCAATCGACCGCTTTGCAGAGGCGGGCGCGATTGCTTCTTTTAACGATGAGGCTTATTTTAAAGAAACCAGTCAAAAAGTCATTGCCACAAGAGCAGCGTTAATAAAAGACTTACAGGTATTAGGTTTTGAAGTGCTGCCATCTGGCGCGAACTTTATCTTCGCCAAACACAAGTCACGTGATGGAGCGGAGCTGGCTCAAAAGCTACGCGAAAAAAATATCATCATTCGCCATTTTAAAAAACCAGCGCGTATTTTGCCTTATTTACGCATTACAATTGGCACCAATACGCAATCTAAACAGCTGATTGATGCGCTAAACAACATTATAAATGGATAATCTTGTAAGATTTATGGGATAAAGCCACATAAATTGTTGAAAAAACCCCCTATTTGCGGTTATGATGCTGAAATGTACAAAATGTGCAAATGGTATTTTGTAAAATTTAATTAATTTATTAAAACATAACTACAAAATATTAAATTTTTTAATCGAATATTACACTTTAGTTCGGAGGAAGCATCATCATGGCACAAACCCAAATGGCACTAGATTCACTCGATTTTGACGCAACAGTTGCATTGGCAACTAAGGTTGCTCCACATGTGGATATTTTAGAAATTGGTACACCTTGCATTAAACACAATGGTATTGAGTTACTAAAAACATTGCGCGCAAAATTCCCAAACAACAAAATTTTAGTTGATTTGAAAACAATGGACGCGGGCTTTTATGAAGCAGAGCCATTCTACAAAGCGGGCGCAGATATCTGCACAGTATTAGGTACAGCAGATATTGGCACGATTAAAGGCGTCATTGATGTTGCTAACAAATACGGCAAAATGGCGCAAGTGGATTTGATTAACGTAACTGACAAAAAAGCCCGTACATTAGAAGTGGCTAAACTAGGCGCGCACATCATTGGTGTGCATACTGGATTAGATCAACAAGCGGCTGGCCAAACACCATTTGCCGATTTAGCCATGGTAACTGCATTAAACACAGGCGCTAAAGTATCAGTTGCTGGCGGCGTTAAAGCAGCAACCGTGCGTCAAGTAGTAGATGCAGGCGCAGATATTGTAGTAGCTGGCGCAGCAATTTATGGCGCAGCAGATCCAGCCGCTTCAGCAGCTGAAATCACTGGTTTGGCACGTGGCAGCAACGCAAGTGCTGGCGGCGGTATGGGTAAATATTTACCATGGGCTTTAATTGCAGGTGCAGTATTGCTAGGTTTGTATTTCTTAACTGGCGGCAAAAAAGTGGAAGAGATGCCAGCAGCGGATGGCGCAGCAGTTGAACAAACAGCGCCAGCAGCCGATGCAGCAGCGCCAGCAGCAGATGTAGCGCCAGCGGCAGCCGATGCAGCAATGCCAGCAGCAGACGCAACTGCAGCACCAGCCGCCGATGCAGCAGCGCCAGCAGCTGATGCAATGGCTCCAGCAGCCGATGCAGCCGCTACCGCAGCAGCACCAGTAGTTGATGCAGCTAAAGACGCAGCTGCAGCAGCACCAGCAACAACGGATGGTTTAGTTGGCGCAGCAAAAGATGCAGCAGGCGCGGCTAAATAACTACAAATTTTTCTGTAGTTTTTCGTTAGACCAAATAAAAAGCCGACCTTGTGTCGGCTTTTTTTAATGGCGACTTATGTTTAGATAAAGAATTTAGTGCGCGCGCATTCAAGTTTGAGTTAAAATATCGATAAATTATTCATTATCAAGACCTTAATGCTATGCGCAAAGCAGAAGTTACCCGTAACACGCTAGAAACTCAAATCACAGTCTCGATTAATATCGACGGCACTGGTGTTTCACAATTCAATACAGGTTTGCCATTTTTAGATCACATGCTCGACCAAGTCGCGCGTCACGGCATGATGGATATTGCTGTTATAGCCAAAGGCGATTTGCATATTGATGCGCATCACACTGTGGAAGATATTGGTATTACGCTTGGACAGGCATTTACAAAGGCTTTGGGCGATAAAAAAGGTATCAATCGTTATGGCCACGCTTATGTGCCGTTAGACGAGGCTTTGAGCCGTGTTGTGCTGGATTGCTCAGGTCGTCCAGGGCTAGAGTTTAGCTGCGAGTTCACACGTGCGGCAATTGGTGAGTTTGATGTGGATTTGTTTCACGAATT
>JANOWA010000358.1:0-1531 GCA_031417675.1 Methylotenera sp. | reverse complement strand
CGTGCCGACAATGTCGCCCACATAAGCCAAGGGCAAGCCTTTTGCTTTGAGTTTTTCAATTAAATTTAAGCCATCTGGCATTTTATTCACCAGCATTGCCTTGGCGTGTAAGGGAATATCGGGGCGACTCCAAGCCTCTTGCGCGGGGCTTAGGTCATCGGTATTGGTTTCGCCATCCACCTTAAACACCACCATTTTGAGCGATTCTGCTAGTTTTGGTTTAGTCGTAAACCATTCTGCATTTGCCCAGCTTTCCATCAATTTTTGGGCATGTGCGTTGCCCGCTTTCATCAACACATCCACATCATGAAACGCATCAAACATTAAAATAGTCGTGCTAAGCGCTTTAACTGCTTGCGCTGCCAACGGCGTCTCGAGCAAGCTAACAAGCGCTTGCACGTTGTAACCGCCCAGCATAGTACCTAATAAAGCGACAGCTTTATCGGGTGAAATTAAAGGTGATTTTGCTGATCCTTTGGCAATATCGGCCAAAAATGCTGCTTTAACATAAGCGGCTTTATCTACGCCCGCTGGGGTTTGATTTTCGATTAATTCAACTAGTTGCGCTTCACTGCCTGTTGGCGGATTTTTCAATAATTCAACCACAGAAGCGGCTTGTTCTGCGCTCAAAGGCAATGGTGGTAGCTGTAAGGCAGCACGTTCTTGCACGTGGATTTGGTAAGCTTTTAACATGGCAGGACTTTTAACATGATTTTTAAGGCTCGCTAATAATGAATGACTATTATAAACCAGCCTAAATCAACAATCGTTTCACATTTGTAAAATGCCGAATAAAAGGCCATGTAAGACGCTAAAATGTTAAGCTAGTTTTTACTTTCTGATAAAAACTCTTTTGCAAATGGCACAGGACAGCCTCCGCCTAGCGAGTGCACTTCCCAGCGGTCTAATAAGGCTTTTTCATAATCTTTGCCGTGTTTAAGCGCCAAAAATGCGCGCACTTCCAGCACATCGGCAAAGCCATTTTTGTCGGTATCCATTAATGCAATATTATCTTCAACCGTCGGCCCAGTATATTTACCATTAGCATCAGTAAGATAGCCAAGCAAGTCGTCCGCGCTGGCTGCTTGCGCCAGCAGCATACAACCTATTACTACTAAATACTTAGTCATGTTCTACCAATCATTTAATGAGTTAATCATCATGGCTAATTTTAATATAAAAAGTGTAAATAAAATATGTTCTAAAGCCACCTTGGTTAACTTTGTTGGTTAACTTTATCCTCGTCATACCAGCGAAGGCTGGTATCCAGGTAAATAACGCATTCACAACTATTTCAACCAGACTAAAAGTGCGGCATCTATGACGGTTTAAGTAGATAAGTTTTTTATCTCAACCGTTTGATGCTTTGCAATAATTTCTTTCCACTCGGCGGGGCCAGTTTTATGCACCGATTCACCCGTCGCGCTTACCGCCACGGTCACTGGCATATCTACCACTTCAAATTCGTAAATCGCTTCCATGCCTAAATCTTCAAAGGCAATCACGCGTGCGCTTTTAATGGCTTTGCTCA
>JANOWA010000357.1:0-3904 GCA_031417675.1 Methylotenera sp. | reverse complement strand
TGCGACTCGCACATTATCCGCTTGGCCAATGAAGCCGTAGCGCGCTGCACAGGCGGCCTAATTTGCCCCGCGCAGCGCAAGCAAGCCATTACGCATTTTGCTTCGCGTAAGGCGCTGGATATTGAAGGTTTGGGCGAAAAGCTGGCCGAATTATTGGTAGAAGCGAATTTAGTGCATGCGCTTGATGATATTTACAAGTTGGATGTGGCCACATTGGCCAATTTGGAGCGCATGGCACAGAAGTCAGCGCAAAACGTAGTTGATGCGTTAAACATAAGCAAGAAAACCACACTGGCACGTTTTATTTACGGTTTGGGTATTCGCAATGTGGGCGAAGCCACGGCGAAAGATTTGGCGGCGCATTTTGGTAGCCTGCAAGCCTTGTTGGATGCGCCTCTCGAAGCATTGCTGCAAGTCAATGATGTTGGGTCGATTGTGGCGGAATCAATTTTGCAGTTTTTTTGCGAGCCGCATAATCGCCAAGTGATTCAATCAATGCAAAATTTGGGCGTGCATTGGACTGAAACGGTAGGTAAGCAATTGGCTAGCGGCGTATTGCTGGGTAAAGTTTTAGTGTTAACTGGCACCTTGCCCAATTTAAGCCGCGATGCCGCACAAGCCTTGATAGAAGCGGCTGGCGGTCGGTTAAGTGGCAGCGTGTCGAAAAAAACAGACTTTGTAGTAGCAGGCAGTGAAGCAGGCAGCAAGCTAGAAAAAGCGCAAGAATTGAGCGTGCCCGTGCTGAACGAAGCAGATTTAATGGCCTTATTAGCGCAAGATACAAATGCAAGCAAGGCCGCAACTAATTTCACACAAGGCGAGTCTGAAATTGAAGCGAAAGATACCAGCGCCAACCAAACAACACTTTTTTAAATAGGTTTGAATTTATATGCAACGTCAAAAAATAGCAGGTTTTACATTAATTTTAATTGTTAATGCCTTGTTTTTATTTAGTTTATCGGCAAGTGCAAATTCTGCGGACATTGCTGGAAAGTTAGGTGAATGCAACGCAGCGCTGAGTAAGGGCGATTTAAACGCGGCTGTAAAAAGCGCTAGTGATTTACTAAAGCTAGACCCAAAAAATCATCAAGGCTTGCAATGTAATGGCCGCGCTTTGGGTGCGCAAGGCAAATATGCCGAGGCCGTGAGCGCGCTTGAGGCTTCTAGCGCTAATACAACGGATAAATTTGAGCAAATTATTGCTTATTTATTTTTAGGTAATTTGCATAAAGATAATAACAAAAATGCCGAAGCGATTGCTGCGTATGAAAAAAGTATTAAGCTTTGTGAAGCTGAAAAAAATGACAAATACAAACGTATTAGCCTTAATTTAATGGGTGAAGCGCAGCTGCAAAATAAAGATCTTAATGCTACGCTTACCAGCTATTTGGCGGGCTACAAGCTGGCGATGAACGACAATGAGCGTGCCGATAGTTTGGAACGCATTGCCGCCACTTACAAGGCTCTGGGAGCAAATGATCACGCACAATATGACCTTGCGATTGAGTACCAGCTTAAAGGCGTAAATATGCAGAAAAAAGCCGGCACGCTCGATCAATATGCGAATGCGAATTTGGCGCTTGGCGATATTTATATTGCGGCAAAAGAGTATGCCAATGCCGAAAAAACTTTTACCAATTTAGCTAAATTTAGCAATGACCAAGGCGGCGCATACTTTGAGGCCAAAGCTGATATTGGGCTTGCACAAACCAAGGCCGCTAGCGGCGATGCGGCAGGCGCAAAAATGTTTGCGGATAAAGCCAAAACCATTGCCAAAGACACCCAAGACAAAGCCTTAGCGCAAGAAATTGAATTGGCAACAAAATAGTCATTTTTATAATTTACTTAATTTATTTATTAAGTCAGAATTTACAGCAGATTATGACTGTATCTATATGTTTTTAGTGTAAATTATAATTTTGTTTGACAAAATCAAGCATCGCCTACACACTATGCTTATGCGTCTCATAAACCAATATCCTTTATATTCTATATTCATTTTAGGCTTGCTCACGTTAAGCAGCTGCGCGTCTTTGCAATCCTCAGGCAATCCGCTGGCGGACAATGATATTAGCAAAGACCTTGACTACGTGTGTGAGCAGCCAAAGCCTGAAACCATCATTAAAACGGTAGAAGTGGCTGCGCCTGTTGCTGAGCCCATTATAATTAAACCATCAGATAAGGACGGCGACGGTGTTTATGACGAAAATGACCGCTGCCCCAATACCGAGGCGGGTAAAAAGGTGGATCAGCGCGGTTGCCCAGAAATTTTAATCACCATGCATGGCATTCATTTTAATACCGACAGCTCTAAAATTCTGCCTGATTCTGAATCCATATTGGCGCAAGCCAAGGCCGCTCTGCAAGACTCTGTTGGCGTAAGCGCGATTATTGAAGGCCATACCGACAACACAGGCACCCCTTCCTATAACCAGCTGTTATCCGAGCGTCGCGCCAAAGCGGTACTAGCGTTTTTAGTTGCCAATGGCATCGAAAAAGAACGTTTGGTTTCAGTAGGCAAGGGGGAAAATAGCCCAGTTGCCAGCAATAACAGCAAAGAAGGTCGCTACCAAAATCGTCGCGTAGAGTTGTGTACGGTTGGCACGGCCTTTATCAAACAAGAAAAGTAGCTTCAAAAAAAGCAAAGCCGCGATATTTCTGTTTATTTTGCCTTAAGTCTGTAAGGAAGCTAAACCTTGATCGACTAACGCTTGTCAGAACAATCATGTCACCGACACAATATAGGCCACATTATGATTATTACCAACAAATCTGCAACCAACCCCAGCAATATTCAAGCATCTGAAATCACGCCGCGCGCGCTTTTTGAAGATCGCCGCACGTTTATAAAAACGGCTAGTATTGGCTTAATTGCTGGCTCTGCAGGCCTATTATCCAGTAAATCACACGCGGCTCAAATTGCGGGAGGAACAACTGAAGGGGCAGGGCGTTTGGTAGGGCGTGCAAACGCACCTGCGGCTGAAAAACCTAGTGCTAAACCAAGTGCTATTTATGTGCCGCGCCAAAAAATCGTTGGCTACACTAAAACGGCGTATGGCGCAGGCGAAAAGCTTACCAAATACCAAGACATCACCACTTACAATAATTATTACGAATTCGGCACTGATAAAGCCGATCCAGCGATTCAATCCACCTTATTCAAACCGCGCCCATGGACGATTAGCATTGAAGGCGAAGTGAAAAAAGCCAAAACCATCAGCATTGAAGATTTAATGAAGTTGGCGCCGCTTGAAGAGCGTATTTATCGCCATCGCTGCGTAGAGGCTTGGTCGATGGTGGTTCCTTGGATTGGGCTGCCATTGGCTAGCTTGGTTAAATGGGCGGAGCCGACTGGTAATGCCAAATACATTGAATTTATATCTGCAAATGACGCTAAAACCATGCCTGGTGTAAGTTCGCCGATATTAGATTGGCCATACACCGAAGGTTTACGTTTAGACGAAGCCATGAACCCGCTGGCCTTATTGGCGGTGGGTTTGTATGGCGAAGTATTGCCGAACCAAAATGGTGCGCCTGTGCGCTTGGTAACGCCTTGGAAGTACGGTTTTAAAGGGGCAAAAGCCATCGTAAAAATTCGTTTTGTAGAAAAAATGCCACTCACCACTTGGGTGAAATCTGGCCCCAATGAGTATGGATTTTATGCCAATGTGAACCCAGAAGTGGATCACCCGCGTTGGTCACAATCATCCGAAAAGCCAATAGGCGCGGGCTTATTCGGCGGTCGTATTAAAACAAAAATGTTTAATGGTTATGCCGAGCAAGTAGGGCAGATTTACGCTGGCATGGATTTGTTTCACAACTTTTAGCATGAATAAACAACAGATTATTTATATCAAAGCTGCCATTTGGTTTTTAGCCTTATTGCCGTTAGTGCGCCTTATTT
>JANOWA010000356.1:0-2601 GCA_031417675.1 Methylotenera sp. | reverse complement strand
ATCTTTTACGGCTAATAATTCATTGCTAAATTTTTCTAGCGCAAATTTACGTGCTTTTTCAATGTCTTCCATGGCGCGGCGGCGAATATTTTCACCTTCGGCTTTTACATATAGCACGCTGGCTTTAGCTTCTGCTAATTGCGCTTGCAAGTCGGCAATTTGCGATTCTGCGCTCGCTACTTCTGGTGCAACTGCTTCATCAATGCCTTCTGCATTGGTTTGAGGGTTATCTGCGCTGCTGTTTTCAGTATTGTGTTCAGTCATAGAGCATCCTTAATACAAGTTCAAATATGTTTAACGTAATCTTGATAGTGGGGTTGGTTTGGCTAATCTCAAGGCTTCTACATGAAAAAATTAGCCGAAATAGTCTTGCGGCAGCGCCTGGTAGCGTGCTTTGTAGCGATCGTAGCTCCATAAATATTGCGCTGGCTTTTGCGCAATCATGTGTTCAATCTCCACACTCATCAAGGCTGGCGTGGCAATGCCGCCTGCGGCAATTGGCGTAATATGAATATGATAACCGCCGCCGTGTGGCAGGCGTTCACCAAATGCCATTAATACCTGCGCACCTGTTTTTTGCGCTAATTTGCTCGCAAGCGTCATGGTATAAGCGGGTTTGCCAAAAAATGGCACCCATTCGCCTTCGCCTTCAAATGGTGCTTGATCGGGCAGCATACCAATCGCCTCGCCACGTTTAAGCGCTTGCAGTAATTGCTTTACACCCGCGCTATTGGCAGGTGCTAGCGTGATGTTGCCGCGCTGTCTGCCAGATTCAATCAGTGGCAGCAACCAACGCTGGCGCGGCGGACGATACAGCACCGCCATCGGATGCTGCGCACCGTAATACAGCGAAGTAATTTCAAAGCAACCTAAATGTGGCGTGAGGAAAATAATACCTTTCCCCGCTGCTAACGCTGTTTCAACGTGCTGCCAGCCTGTACAGTTTTTAACTAAGCCAAGTACTGACTCATGACTGCGCAACCAAATAGGAAAAGTTTCGAAGAACGCTTTGCCTGTTTCTGCAATATTTTGATTTAACAGTAATTTTTTATCTTGAACAGGATGATACAAGGCAATATTTTTGTTTAAAATGCGCTTATGTTTGCTGGCAAATAAATACGCCAGCCAGCCAAACGTTGCGCCCAAGCCATGGATAATAGGCAATGGCAACATGGCAAATAGCGTGAGTATGCCGTGCGTAATTCGGTATAATATTTTGACTATGGCTTGTTTAATCATGGCAGCATTATAAAGCAAGCCCAATTAGCCATAAACTATAATAGCAAAAGACACAATCAATTAAAGACACAGCCGATTGAATATTCTCATTATCAAGCTTTCATCCTTAGGCGATGTGCTACACAACTTGCCAATTGTTTGGGATATTCGCACCAAGTATCCCAACGCGAGGATTGATTGGCTGGTAGAAGAAAGTTATGTGAGTTTGCTAGCGCCATTAATCAGCAATGCTGATTTTAAAGGACTTGATCACATTATCCCCATTGCCATGCGGCGTTGGAAAAAAAATCTGTTGAGTGAGCAAACTCGCAAAGAATGGCGCGCATTTCGCCAAAACTTGCAAGCAAACGAATACGACATAGTGATAGAAACGCAAGGCTTGCTAAAGGCTGCATGGCTTACTAGGCTTGCGACGCGAAGCGCCAATGCGGTGATTGCGGGGCTTGGCAATGCAACGGAAGATTCAGGCTACGAGCCGCTTGTACGTTGGTTTTACACAGATAGTGTACAAGTGCCATTGCGTTGCCATGCGGTTGCTCGTTCGCGCTGGGTGGCAGCTGCAGCTATGAATGTGCCTGTACCAAAAAATCAGCCGCAATTTTATCCGCCCACATTTTTACAAGGCTTAAAAACAAACCAAACACCTTTTGATAAACCTTATGTATTATTTTTTCACGCCACTGCGCGCGCGGCAAAACAATGGGATGAGCGTAACTGGATAGCACTCGGTAATGCGCTGGCCAAACAAGGCAAGCAAGTAATTCTGCCTTGGGGCAATGCGCTAGAAAAAGCCGTGAGTGAGCGCCTAAGTGCGCAAATAGCCAATTCAGTTGTTCCGCAAGCTTTTAATATTGGTGAATGGTTCAGTGTGATTGCCAACGCCGCGCTTACAGTCGGCGTGGATACTGGCCTCACGCATTTATCGGCGATGATGCATACGCCCACCATCGAGCTATATTGTGATTCACCACGTTGGAAAACCGAGGCGTATTGGTCGGATAATGTTAAAAACTTGGGCGATACAGGCCAGCCGCCTAGCTTACATGGGGTACTCGATAATACTCAATCTTTATTGAGGCTATAGTCAAAAATCAGCCAAGCAAGTCCTACCATAAGATATTTTAATTAGACGCGCACACGTATTGGAATTATTTTACGAAAATTAGTGTTAGTACCATTAAATGCCTCAATCACTCGGCTGGCTGGCAATTCATTCAAACATTGGCTGTCGCTATTGTTGTGGTCTTCGCAGCCAGCCGAGTGGCAGGGTACGCAATCGCCCAAGCCCTGTAGCAGTGTAACATTGCCTATTTTTTGCAAAGGAGCAATACTTTGCCAAGGGCTGGTTTCACTTTGCAAGGC
>JANOWA010000355.1:0-2344 GCA_031417675.1 Methylotenera sp. | reverse complement strand
TTTTTTATGTTTAGTTTTATCTAGGTTTTGCGCAACAAATTCGGGAAACTCACGAAACGTAGTGGTTTCAGGGTTTACCGCACCCTTAAATGTGCCAATATGCACCTCGTAATCGTTGCGCGTATCCAGCAAAATCACGTCTGGGTCGGCAATCAGCGCGTTCCAATCTTCGGGTTTAACATAAGTGCCAACGGTGTTGTTGGGGTTTACGCTCGGCACGCCCATGGTGACAATTTCTTTTTTTAGCTTCACCTTCATGCGGTAAAACGGGTGCTCGTCAGCGAACGATTCTTTGTGTTCTAAGTTAGCAAATTTGCCTTCAAATACGGCATCGGTTCGCAAAAAATACAGCACTTGGTGGATATTTTCGGGTAAGCCTGCAATCGTGCCATTAATGCCTTCTGCAGCCAGTAAAATTGTGCCTTTAATATGATGTGCCACGCAGGCCGCATGGATATTGGCTTGCAGGGCAGTGTAATTAGGCAGGCTAACAAACTTATACAGCGCAGCGGTGAGGTATTTGGGTGTTGCTTCAGACATGTTGATACTTGCTATCTAGCTAAAACGCTATTTTAACACTTGCAGCGAGTTTAGAAAAATACCCCGTCATTCTGAGCGTAGCGAAGAATCCAGTATTTTGTAGCGCAGTAAATGGATTCTTCGCTGCGCTCAGAATGACGGGGCGGGTGTGAGGTACACCCTTGAATGGCGTTAGCTTTATATATTTAAGATACTAAAACTAAAATCTCGCCATTGCCATTACAAGCTAAATCACCCGCAAAGCGTTGCACACGCTGGTTTTTAAGGCCGCTAAACTTGCTAGGTAGCGTTTTGAAAGACCGAAAAAAAAGCGCCAAAAACGGCAAGTTATGTGTGCCGCAATCTTGAATTGTCGCATGAAAATCGGCTTGCTTGGTCAACAGTAGTGTGCCGCGTTTCATGCCAAAACCCGTGTATTTGCCTGCGTTGCCATACACGCCAATCGTGCCAGCAACCATGCGGCTGCCGCAATAATCACCAGCATCGCCATCAATTAAAATCAAGCCGCGACGCATTTGATCGCCCACGCGATCGCCCACGTTACCCTGGCAAATAATGCTGCCATGCGCCATTTTGTGGCCAATAAAATCTAATTGTGTACTAGGATTTTTAAAAATAATAGTATCGCTATCGCTGCCAGAAACTTCAAAACAATCAGCTACTTTAGGTGAGTTTTTGGTAAATGAAAGGCCTAAGTTTTCAATTTGAGTCAGCGATAAGCCAGCCAAATTGTTTGGCGTTAAGCGGCTGCAATCAACTTTGTTTGCAGGGTTTTGTTTAAGCGTGAAGGTGAGCGCGGTCACTTCAAAATCTCACCAAGAATTTGATGAAGTTTAAAATGATGCGGCCCTAGTTTGCCGCCGTAATTACCTGCAGAAATGCGTTTTACGCCGCTTTTTATTCCTAGCTTACAAATCGCCTCTATGCCCACTTTCATGGCCTTGGCGATGTCGTCAAAGCTTAAGCCATCTATCACAATTTCCAGCACGCTTTCAATATCATCACTTAGTTCGGTTTTGGTTAACCCTTTTAGTGTCGGGCAAAATGCGTCATTGGTACTAGCGAACATTTTCGGGTATTTGCTGCCGACTTTTGAGCCGCTACGCACCACGCCACCTGGAAAAGGCATAATGACGTTTGGTATTTTTCTCATGGCTTCAATCGCAATTTCAGCCGCATTTAATGCGGTCGCTTGGCTGGTGGCTAATATCAAAAAATTACCGCCGCCTATCGCGCGCACCATACCTGTGGATTCTTGCACTAAAAATTCGCCATCCATCACTGGGATGCGCCAATAACGCACGCCATTTATCAGCTTAGATGTCTGGTAGCCATCTCCAAAATAGCGCAAATGTGCGCCTAAATTGATCATATCTTCTGATTCAATGCCCGCAAACGCCGCCGCAGTGGGGCAGGTGAGTATGCATTGCCCCATGCGCGTTTCAAGCTGTTGCATCAGCACTTTGCTGCCCATCGCGAACAGTAAAACACTCACGCCAAGTCTGCCGTCAGGGGTTTCGTTAATTGATAGTTCGCGCTCAATACCTGCCTCAACGCCGCAGCCAATTACGCTAGTGGCAAAGCCAGTCATAGCGTTGGCAGCGTGATATGCCCATTTTAGATTGAGCGCGGTGATGATAACGCGCGTTGCGCGCATGTTGAATGCCTCGGCAAAGGTGTCATCAATGGTGATGCCGTTAATCAACATACTTTACGCGTCGTCCGCGCCTGCTTGAATTTTGCCCACCCATTCCATAATATCAATGGTGCCTTTGGCTTGCGCTTTTGAGGCGTCTTTTGGTGT
>JANOWA010000354.1:0-9512 GCA_031417675.1 Methylotenera sp. | reverse complement strand
AAATAAGGTGCCATTTTTTGCCACCATGCAACGGGTACTTGAAACGACACAAAACCTGCTATCAAGCCAATCACAATAAAAATGGCTTGGCGTACCAAAAAATAGGTACTTTGATGGCCAACTGCTTTATCGGCCTCTGCCATCGCAATTGATGCCGAATACACCATCACCAAGCCCAAACCGAGCATAATAAAGGTTACCCAAAGCAGCATTTGGTCGTAATTAGGTGCGTTAATGCGGTCGCGGTTGGTCATCACAGGGGCTAGCATATGGCAACCTTTTTATTCGCTTGTAACTGGTTTACTGCTGCCACAAATACCTCGGCGCGATGCACGTAATTGTTAAACATATCAAAACTCGCGCATGCGGGCGATAGCAACACCGCATCGCCTTTTTGGGCGATTTTTTTGGCGATATTCACCGCCTCAGGCAAATCAACTGCATGGTATAACGGTACATTGGTTGACAATAAAACGGATTCAATTAAAGGCGCATCGCGGCCAATTAATACCACCGCGCGGGCATTGGCTTGCACGGCAACCGTTAATGGTGAAAAGTCCTGGCCTTTGCCATCGCCACCCGCAATTAACACCACTTTTTGCGGCTGATTATGTCCATTTTCATTTTTGGTCATGCCCGCCAAAGCCGCGCAAGTGGCGCCAACGTTGGTGCCTTTAGAGTCGTCGTAATAATCCACCTCATCAATATTGGCGATCCATTCCACGCGATGTGGCAAACCTTTAAATGCGCGTATGGCCAAGGTGATGGTCTCTTTTTCTACGCCAACTGCACTGCACAAAGCGGCTGCAGCCAAGGCATTAGCCACATTGTGTTGACCTGCAATTGTTAACTCGCTGGTTTTGCATAATTTGCGCTTGCCGCTGGTCATATATTGGTTGCCTTCGCAAATAATTAAGCCAAAATCATGCATAGTAGGCGCTTGATTTAAACCAAATGTAACGCTGTTTTCTGTTCGCATTGCCAACGATGTTGCATCATCACGATTGAGTACGGCTATTTTTGTATGTTTTAAAAGCCGCACTTTGGCCGCCGCATAATCGGCAATGCTGTCATAGCGATCCATATGGTCTTCGCAAACATTCAGCACAGCGGCGGCATCTAAATGTAAATTAATCGTGGTTTCTAGCTGAAAACTAGATAGTTCCAACACATAGATATCGGGCACATCCATATTTAAGGCATCTAGCACAGGCAAGCCTATATTGCCTGCCACAATGGTGCTTAAGCCAGCCGCTTTGCAGATCTCGCCCACCAAAGTTGTTACCGTGGTTTTGCCGTTACTACCTGTAATGCCAATGACTTTTGCATTTTTTGGTCGATATTGCGCAAAAAGCTCCACATCACCGATCACAGGGATACCCTGTTTAATGGCCGCTTGCACAGCTGGCTCGCTTAACGCCACGCCAGGGCTAATGACGATTAACTCGGCATCCAACAAAAGCGCTTGCTTAAATTGTCCTGTATAAATAGCCACTTGCGGCATATTGCGATGCAGTTCTTCGATATTAGGCGGATTATCACGCGAATCGGCGGCAGACATCACTGCACCTTTTGTCGCCAGCCAGCGCAGCACCGAGAGCCCTGTTTCACCAAGCCCTAGCACTAACACACGTTTTGCTTTTAAATTAATTTTCATCTTAATTTCAGCGTAGATAACCCAACTAAAACCAACATCATGGTAATAATCCAAAACCTAACCACCACTTGCGTTTCTTTCCAACCTTTTTGCTCGTAATGATGGTGCAAAGGCGCCATTAAAAAGATACGTTGCCCAACGCCTGTTTTAGCTTTGGTATATTTAAAATACAGCACTTGCAGCGCAACCGAGAATGTCTCGACCACGAACACGCCGCCCATAATAAACAGCACAATTTCTTGACGTACAATCACCGCCACCACGCCCAGCGCGCCGCCTAGGGCAAGCGCACCTACGTCGCCCATAAACACCTCGGCGGGGTAGGCGTTAAACCATAAAAAACCTAAACCCGCACCCGCCATGGCGGCGCAAAACACCATCAGCTCGCCAGCGCCTGCCACATAAGGAATGCCCAAGTACCTTGAGAAATACAAATGCCCCGCCACGTAAGCAAACAGCCCAAGCGCACTGCCCACCATCACTGTTGGCATAATCGCAAGGCCGTCTAAGCCATCGGTTAAATTAACCGCATTACTAGTACCCACAATGACCAAGTAGGTGAATACCACAAAGCCAACCGCACCCAATGGCAACACTAAATGCTTAAAAAATGGAAAAATGAGCGTGGTTTCTGCTGGCGTTGTGGATGTTTGAAACAGGAAAATTGCCACACTAAAGCCAATCAAACTTTGCCAAAAATACTTAGCTTTGGCTGATAAGCCTTTCGGGTTTTTGTATACTACTTTGCGGTAATCATCGACCCAGCCCACGGTGCCAAAACCCAAGGTGGTGACGAGCACTACCCAAATATATTTATTATGCAAATCGCCCCACAGCAATGTTGCCACCGCAATTGCTACCAAAATAAGCGCGCCGCCCATAGTTGGTGTGCCTGCTTTAATTAAGTGTGTTTGCGGGCCGTCATCACGCACCGCTTGGCCGACTTTATATTCGGTTAGTTTGCGAATCATTTTTGGGCCAACCATAAATGAAATCATCAATGCGGTTAACGTTGCCATCACCGCCCGCAGCGTAATATAGTTAAATACATTAAAGCCGCGAATATCGTGCGCCAAGTAGCGCGTAAGTTCTAACAACATTGTGTTTTCTCCCGATCCTGTTTTTCTTCTAATAATTCTGTTGCTAATAATGGCTTAACCACTCGCTCCATCTGCATAAAGCGCGAGCCTTTTACTAAAACGGTAACACCTTGTTTCATCTGTATTTTTAGCGCAGAGACTAAACTTTCTAAGTCTTCAAAATGTTTTGCACCTTCTCCAAAAGATTGGCTTGCTTTTACACTTAAAGCGCCAAACACAAATAATTGCCCAATGCCTTTTTGTTGTGCATAAATACCAATATCGGCGTGCATTTGCGGCGCGTTTTCACCCAATTCTGCCATATCGCCCATCACAAAAATCGTATTTTTTTGCACTGCTAGCACATCAATTGCCGCCTTCATTGAATCAGGATTCGCGTTGTAGGTATCATCAATCAGCGCCGCACCCTTGAAGCCCGCCTTGCGCTGTAAGCGACCATAAACAGCTTGCATATTGCTTAATCCGCGCGCAATGTCTTTGTTGCTAATACCCAGTGCAACCGCAGCTGCGCTGGCTGCCAGCGCCTTGCTAACATTGTGTTTACCCAATAGCGCCAAATCAAAACTGACGCCACCATTTGGCGTTGTAAGATGCATCTCAGTAAAACTGTCTTTTTCTATAAAAGTCGCGCTGACATCGGCGGCTTTATTTAAACCAAAGGTGATGATTTTTTTACCTAAATTGAGCGATTGCCAATACTCTGCATAGTCATCATCGTTATTAATCACCGCAATGCCGTCATCGCTTAAACCAGCAAAAATCTCACCTTTGGCTTTGGCAATATTATCGCGCGACCCAAGCTCGCCAATGTGCGCCGTGCCTGCGTTGTTAATTAACGCAACACTTGGTTGCGCAATATGCGTTAAATAATCAATTTCGCCCAAATGATTCATCCCCATCTCGATGACGGCTATATCATTTTTTTGTTGTAGATTCAGCAAGGTCATTGGCATACCAATATCGTTGTTTAAATTGCCTTGCGTGGATAACACATTTTTATTAGCCGCATTTAAAATCGCAACCAACATTTCTTTTACCGTAGTTTTACCATTGCTACCTGTGACAGCAACCAGAGGCAGCTTAAATTGAATACGCCAATATTTGGCCAACGCACCTAGCGCCAAACGCGTGTCGGCAACCAAAACCGCAGGCCGCGCTGACACATTCGGCTCACTCACGAGGACTGCGGCGGCGCCTTGCATAATTGCTGCGCTCGCAAACATATTGCCATCAAAGTTTTCGCCTTTAATGGCAATAAATAATTGATTTTGCATAATATTTCTGCTGTCAGTACCAATACTTTTTACTTCAATATCGGCACCTAATAACTGTCCGTTGACAGCTTTTGCCACTTCAGAGAGCATTATCACAATAGCCTCTCCTCATATTTTTTCAGCACCAATTCTGCTTGCTCCACATCGCTAAACGGTAATTTAAAGCCGCCAATCTCTTGATAATCCTCATGACCTTTGCCTGCAATCAACACAATATCGCCCGCTTTAGCGGCTAAAATCGCAATCGAAATCGCTTTGGCGCGATCTTCTTCAATGGCAAAATTGCCCAGCATGCTGCGCACAATATCTTGAATAATGTCGTCTGCGCTTTCCTCACGCGGATTATCCGAGGTCACCACCACTGCGTCTGCAATATCGCTCGCAATCTTGCCCATTAACGGGCGCTTACCCACATCACGGTTGCCACCGCAGCCAAACACACATATAAGTTTGGAACGCGCTTGCGCTTTTAATGTGGTCAATACTTTTTCTAGCGCGTCTGGCGTGTGCGCATAATCAATCACCACCAATGGCAGCTTGCCGCCGCCCATGGTTTGCATGCGCCCAGGCGCAGCTTTTATTAGCGCAATAGCGGCAACTGCATCGATCAAACTCACTTGTGAGGCCAGCAATGTTGCCAATACCGCCAACACATTAAACACGTTAAAGCGTCCAATTAAATTGGCTTTTACTGCGGCGTTGCCTCGCGGTGTAATGGCCAAAAAGGTGAAATAGCCATTTTCAAACCGAATATCGCTGGCGCGTATTTCGCCGCTTGCAATGCCGTAAGTCACCACAACAGTACCCGAATCAGCCAACTCGGCTGCCAGCGTTTGGCCAAAATCGTCATCGGCGTTTAGCACTGCAAAACGTAAATCATTTGCATCAAACAAACGATGCTTTGCAGCCGCATATTCTTCAAATGTGCCGTGATAATCCAGATGATCGCGGGTTAAATTACTGAGCACTGCCACATCAAAATGTACGCCATTGACGCGGCCTTGATGTAAACCATGCGACGATACTTCCATCGCCACCACTTCTGTTTTTTGACTGGCATATTCGGCCAACATAGCTTGCAGCAAAATAGCGTCTGGCGTGGTGTTGCTGGTTTGCTTGATATGGCTTGGCAAGCCGTTACCCAGCGTGCCGATTACTGCCGTTTTTCGATTTAAGTAATTAAAACATTGACTTAGCCACTGCGTTATTGATGTTTTGCCATTGGTGCCTGTTACGCCTATCATCCACATTTTTCTGGATGGATTTTTATAAAACTGGCTAGCAATATCGCTCGCTTGTTGGCGTAATTGTTTAATCGCAATATTTTCTACGTCCCAATCGGCGCGCCAATCAAAGCCTTCTGCATCCCACAACACCGCGCTAGCGCCATTTTTAATGGCATCGTCAATAAATTGACGGCCATCGGCTCGCTCGCCTACGTAAGCCAAAAATAAACTACCAGCTTGCACATTTCTACTATCGGCTGTGATGGCTTTGACTGGTGTTTTAAGGCTGTATTTGACTGCGGTCATATCGACTCTTTCACATCTTCAGTCGGAATCACCACATTATTATTGGGCGAATCTTGCGGCACAGATAGCATGCGCAGCGCATCAGCCATCACCGTACTAAATACTGGCGCAGCCGTTGCACCGCCATAATAGCCATCCTTTTCAATGCTCGGCTCGTCTATCATCACTGCCATTATTAAGCGTGGATTAGACACTGGCGCGATTCCTACAAACGATGCCACATATTTATCCTCCTCATAGCCATGCGAGCCAATTTTATGGGCTGTGCCTGTTTTGCCACCTACGCGATAACCCGCCACCTGCGCTTTTAACGCGGTGCCACCTGGCTGCACAACCAGCTCCAGCATGGCTTTAACGTCGTTTGCCACCTGCGCAGAAAATACTTGCCGCCCAACTGGTGACTCGCTTAATTTAAACAAAGAAACGGGCTTTAATTCGCCATCATTGGTAAACACCGTGTAAGCGCGAGCCAGTTGCAATAAGGTCACACTAATGCCGTGGCCAAATGACATGGTTGCCTGCTCAATTGGCCGCCAGGTTTTATAGGGCCGCAAAATGCCAGAAGCCTCACCTGGGAAGCCAATACCCGAGCGAGCGCCAAAACCTAATTGATTAAATGCGCTCCATAACTCCTCACGTTTTAAACTAAGCGCCATTTTGGCTGCGCCCACGTTAGACGATTTTTGAATCACTTGCGCGACCGTTAAAATGCCGTGCATATGTGAATCGTGAATCGTCGCAGGGCCAATACTCATGCTGCCTGGTGCGGTCTGAATTTTGGTGTCAGGTTTAAAGTCGCCAAACTGCATGGCGGCAGAAGCCGTGACTGGTTTCATGGTAGAGCCTGGCTCAAAGGTATCGGTAATGGCGCGATTGCGCGTTTTGCCAACAATATTCACTGGGTGATTAGGGTTATATGTGGGTAAATTCACCATCGCCAACACTTCGCCTGTTTTCGCGTCTAATATAATGGCGGCGCCCGCTTTGGCCTTGTGCAGCTCAACTGCTTTTGCTAGCTCTCTAAACGCTAGATATTGCAAACGCCTATCGATACTCAACACCAAATCGTGGCCATCTTGCGGAACCTTAACCGCTTCCAAATCTTCCACAATATGGCCTTGTCTATCTTGAATAACACGGCGGCTACCCGCTTTGCCTGCCAGAACACTATTTTGTGCTAACTCAAAGCCTTCTTGTCCATTGTCGTCAATACCCGTAAAGCCAACTAAATGCGCCGTCACATCACCCGCAGGGTAAAAACGTTTATATTCGCGCTGCGTAAAAATGCCAGGAATATCCAAACTCATGACTTTAGCCGCCAAATCTGGCGACATGCGACGCTTTAAATAAACAAACTCGCGTGCGGTATTGGCTACTTTTTTGTCGATTTCTGCTGTTTTCATGCCCAATAATTTTGCCAAAGCCAACTTTTGCGGTTTATCCATTTCCACATCGGGCGGGCTAGCCCAAATCGATTCCACTGGGCTGCTAATCGCCAGTAACTCGCCGTTTCTATCGGTAATTTTGCCGCGATTAGCTTGCAACACTAGCGAACGGCTATAGCGCGCATCGCCTTTTTGTTGCAAAAATGCTTTGTGTAAGCTTTGCAAATAAATACCGCGCGCAAACAAGCCACCAAACAAGCTCAGCACGGATATTAACAATACACGCCTGCGCCATGCGGGCAACTTAACAATATGATGTTGTGTTTGGCTGTAGGCCATATTAATGCATGGCCTCATCAAGCAAAATAACTTGAATCCGTTTTGCATCGGGTACTTGCATGTTTAGTTTTTTGGTCGCCAGCTCCTCGATACGCGAGTGCATCGCCCAAGTACTTTGTTCTAGCTGCAATTGGCCATATTCGGTCTGATATTTTTTGGTTAATTCTTGCTGTTGCTCCAGCTCAAAATAGTACTTGCGCGCCTGGTGCTGCGAAGTCACCACGCCCAAGCTCACGATAATGAGTACAAAAAATAAAATGAGATTTAATCTTGTCATTTTTTAAAATTAACTTTTAATTGCCATCATACAACCGCCGTCCGCTCTGCAACCCGCATTACTGCACTGCGGCTACGCACGTTTTGCTTAATTTCACTCGCGCTAGGTTTAATGGCTTTGCCTACCGCCATTAATCGCGGCTGCGGCAAATCCTTAGCTTTTACCGGAAAGTTACTCGGCAAATCGTCGCGATTTTGCTCACTTTGAATAAAGCGTTTCACGATTCTATCTTCAAGCGAATGAAAGCTAATCACCACCAATCTGCCGCCCGCAGCCAATAAACTCAAGCATTGCGGCAATATCAGCGATAACTCCTCAAGCTCCGAATTGATGAAAATCCGTAAAGCTTGAAAGGTGCGCGTTGCAGGGTTCTGCCCCGGTTCGATCTTGGGGATTGCGTTTGCCACGATCGCGGCAAGCTGTCCTGTAGTGGTGATGGCGCGCCCGTCATCGCGCTCCTTAATAATCGCCCTTGCAACCTGCTTAGCAAACCGTTCTTCACCATAATCTTTTATCACTTTCCCTAATTGTTGCTCTGAAATTGTGGCAAGCAGCTGTGCCGCTGTTTTGCCACGCGTTTGATCCATACGCATGTCTAATGGCGCATCAAATCTAAAACTAAAACCACGCTCGCCTTCGTCAATTTGTGGCGATGAAATGCCCAAATCCAGCAAAATGCCGTCAACTTGCGTGATATCGTTATTGGTTGCCAATTGATTTATTTCTGAAAAATGCCTGTGCTCGATACTGAAGCGCGCGTCTTGAATATTTTTGCCCGTCGCTAGCGCCGCTAAATCGCGATCGATTGCCAACAAGCGACCTGAACTACCTAACGTTGAGAGTATTTTTTTGCTGTGTCCACCGCGGCCAAATGTGCCATCAATATAAGTGCCACCAGGCTTAATGTTTAACGCTTCAACCGCTTCATTTAACAACACAGTGACGTGCAAAAGCTCAGCCGTTGATTTGGCTGGCGACACTGCGGCTGTTGCGGGCGCTGGGTTCGCGCCCATCATCATAGTGAAAAACCTTCTAATTCTGCGGGCATTTCAATGCCATCGCCGCTCATTAAATCAGCCAACTGCTTGCGCCAGGATTGCATGTTCCACATTTCAAAGTGACTGCCTTGGCCAACCAACATTACCTCTTTTTCTAAGTTGGCAAATTCGCGCAAGGTAGGCGCAATTAATAATCGGCCCGCGCTATCAAGCGTCATTTCATGTACATGACCCACCAACAAACGCTGCAAAGCCGATGATTGCTTATCAAAACTAGATAAGGCCATTAATTTCGCCTCAATCGGCTCCCAAGCAGGTTGCGGGTATAGCAATAAACAGCCATGCGGATGCGCCGTTAAAATAAGATTGCCTGCCGAGCTCGCCAGCAAGGCGTCGCGATGCTTCGCAGGCACGGCCAAGCGCCCTTTGTCGTCCATGCTTAAATTGCTAGTACCGCGAAACATGTTAAATAAATGCCTTATAATTACACTTTTAGACTAATTGCTTATGTGAAATATTTGTTACGGGGAACTTTTTAGAATTCCCCACAAAACTCCACTTTTCTCCACCAAATGAGACTATAGATAAAAAAAAAGCGCTTTGCAAGCTCTTTTTGACATTTTTTCTATATAAGTCAAAGACTTAGCGCATTTTGTTGATAAAAATAATATTCATAACAATCAGGCACTTACTAAATTAAGTGAATGTAGATTATGAGTGTTATTGATTATGTGATTGAATTGCATGGAATAGAAAAGTTCGGGGTTTAAAGAAGAAAAAATGATGAAGCTAGCCGATAAGCCGGGTTTTGTCGTGCATTGCTACACGTAACAGTCATTCATCTAGGCGCACAATTACTTGTACGCTCGAGCAACCTACCCGCCAGTGACGCGAGCCACGCCTTGCTATTTTCATAGCGCACTGGCCTATTTGGTCTTGCTGCAGATGGA
>JANOWA010000353.1:0-1973 GCA_031417675.1 Methylotenera sp. | reverse complement strand
GTCACTTGCACGCCTTGTTTTTTGGCTTGGCGCACCAAGTCAACGCCTTCTGCCGAAGAAAGTCGGCACAAATGAATGCGCGTTTTGGTCTCGTGCGCGATGCGTAAAATACTAGCAATACTTAACGCTTCGGCCGCAGCAGGGATGCCTTTTAAGCCAAGCCTACTGGCGGTTTCGCCATCATGCGCTACGCCATCTTTGGCCAGATAATAATCCTCAGCCCGCAAAAATAGCGTGTAGCCAAACGTGGCGGCGTATTCAAATGCGCGCCACATGACTTGTGTGTCGGTAATGGTGGCATCGGCTTGGCTAAAGCCGACGCAGCCCGCTTGGGTAAGCGCGTGCATTTCGGTTAACAGCTTGCCTTCTAATTGTCTTGTTAGCGCACCCAGCGGATACACATGCGCAAGGTTAATCAATTTGGCGCGGTGTTTTAGCATTTCTACTAAGCCAGGCTCATCTAATACAGGTGAAGTATCGGGTGGGCAAGCAAGGCTGGTGACGCCGCCAGCCGCTGCCGCCAACAGCTCGCTATTCAACGTCGCTTGATATTCTGATCCAGGTTCGCGCAACCTTGCCGATAAATCGACAAAGCCAGGTGTAACGATTAAACCAGTTGCATCAATGGTTTGATTGGCTACAAAACTATCGGGTGGTCTGCCGATGCCTGCAATTTTGCCTGCAACAATAAATACATCTTGTTTGGCGTCAATTTTATTTTTTGGGTCGATTAGGTGACCATTTTTAATGTGAATTTTCACGCGCCGCCTCCTGCATTACCGCCAGCAAGACTTTGTTGGTTTGGTTGGCCTCCAGCCGCTTGTAGGTTTGACGGAGAGCCAGAACCTAAAAGCGCCATCACCGCCATGCGCACCGCAATGCCATAGGTGACTTGCGGCAGAATGACTGATTGACTGCCATCCGCTACGCTAGAATCAATCTCTACGCCGCGATTCATCGGCCCTGGGTGCATGACGATGGCATCTGACTTGGCATAACTTAATGTTTCTTGCGTTAAGCCAAAGGTTTTAAAATATTCTTGTGCGCTAGGCAGTAGCGCGCCCGTCATGCGTTCGTTTTGCAGGCGCAACATCATAATCACATCCACATCTTTTAGCCCCGTTTTCATATCGTGAAATACTTGTACGCCGAGCTTTTCAACATCCGCAGGCAGCAAGGTTTTTGGGGCGATGACGCGCACTTCTGGCACGCCCAGCGTGGTAAGCGCATGAATCTCGCTGCGCGCCACGCGGCTGTGTAGTACATCACCTACCAAGGCCACCCGCAGGTTGTGCAAATCAGGCTTGTATTTTCGCACGGTAAAAACATCCAACAAACCTTGCGTAGGGTGCGCATGGCGGCCATCGCCCGCGTTAATCACGCTAATGCCATCTGGCACGTGCTGCGCGATAAAATGTGCCGCTCCGCTCTGCGCATGGCGCACCACAAACATATCGGCGTGCATGGCGATGAGGTTATCCACCGTGTCTAAAATGGTCTCGCCTTTAGATTGGCTTGAGGTATTGACGTTTAAGTTAATCACATCGGCAGAAAGCCGTTTTGCCGCTATTTCAAAGGTGGTGCGGGTGCGGGTGCTGTTTTCAAAAAAGATATTGCACACGGTTTTCCCGCGTAACAGCGGCACTTTTTTGATATCGCGCTCGGCCACGCCCACAAAAGTTTCGGCGGTATCTAATATTTGATTAAGAATGCGCTTGGGCAGGCCTTCTATAGTCAGCAAATGTTTTAAATTACCTTCGGCATCCAGTTGCGGGTTAAACATTTGCGTCCTCTAAAGAAAGATGCAATTTGCCCTTGGTATCAAACGATAATTGCAAACTTTCATCTGTGTTTAATACAATATTGGCACCTACAATTTGCGGTACGATGGGCAACTGGGCGCCGCCGCGGTTAATGAGTACCGCCAATTGAATGCTGGCAGGGCGGCCGTAATCAAATAACTCATTCATGGC
>JANOWA010000352.1:0-6286 GCA_031417675.1 Methylotenera sp. | reverse complement strand
CTGGCGGGTGCGAAGTATCGTGGTGATTTTGAAGAGCGTCTCAAAAGTGTGCTCAAAGAATTGGCTCTTGATGAAGGTCAAACCATTGTTTTTATTGATGAAATTCACACCATGGTGGGTGCGGGTAAGGCCGAAGGTGCGATGGATGCTGGTAATATGCTCAAGCCTGCGCTGGCGCGTGGTGAGCTGCATTGCGTGGGCGCGACGACGTTAGATGAATATAGAAAATACATCGAAAAAGATGCGGCCTTAGAGCGACGTTTTCAATGTATTTGCGATACTCATCCAAGGTCGTCGCGCCCACGCAATGCAGCTCGCCACGCGCCAGCGCAGGTTTCAGCATTTTGCCTGCATCCATTGCACCTTCGGCCTTACCTGCGCCCACCATGGTGTGAATTTCATCAATAAAAACAATGGTTTGACCTTCATCAAGAGCCAATTCTTTGAGCACACTTTTGAGACGCTCTTCAAAATCACCACGATACTTCGCACCCGCCAGTAAAGCAGCCATATCCAAGGATAAAACCTTTTTACCTTTAAGTGAATCAGGCACTTCGTTATTGATAATGCGCTGGGCGAGCCCTTCTACAATCGCGGTTTTACCCACGCCTGGTTCGCCAATTAGCACGGGGTTATTTTTGGTACGACGGCCTAAGATTTGAATCACGCGGCGAATTTCATCATCGCGCCCAATCACGGGGTCGAGCTTGCCTAAGCTTGCTCTTTCTGTGAGATCAAGCGTATATTTTTTAAGTGCTTCGCGATTGCTTTCGGCATCACTATCGTTCACGGTATCGCTGCCACGCACCGCCATTATCGCCACTTCTAGCGCATTTTTGGTTAAGCCATTGGCTTTGAGTAGCTTGCCAGTTGCACCTTTGTCATCCGCCAGCGCGAGTAAAAACATCTCACTGGCAATGTACGCATCATTACGCTTTTGCGCGAGTTTATCGGTAATATTTAACAGATTATTCAGGTCGCGCGAAATAGCAATTTCACCGCCACTATTGTCTGATTTTGGCGAATTGCTAATGGCCGTATTAAGCGCAGTTTTAAGAGTGTTAACCTGCACGCCAGCCTTTAACAACAGCGAGGTAGCGCTGCCGTTTTCCTCTTGCAGCAAGGCCAGCAACAAATGTTGCGGCTCAATCGCTGTATTATCTGCGCCCAGCGCGATGCTTTGCGCATCACTTAAGGCTTGTTGAAATTTGGTCGTGAGTTTATCGAAGCGCATATTGCCTCCTTAATTAATATACCAATAAGGTGGGGCAATTATGGCCAATTTCAATATCAAGTCGGCGCTATGCTAACATCCCAGCTACGGCCTTCGTCGCTGGAAATGGCTTGCATATTGGTTGTGACGCCATTTTCAACTTGTTGCCAAGTGACTGTAATGCTTTGATTTTTAATCAAAAATTGTGGATTAATCGGGTTAAGCTTGCTCAAGCGTTTTGGATTGCTCGACACCCAAGCTTCGCCATCCATACGCGCATAAAATAAGCCGCCGCCAGCTTCAGCCCACAACATGTGCCAACCCCAATCGCCGCCTTGCGAAAAAGCCAGTGGTTTAAAGTAACAGCCAGATACCTCTTGACCGCGATTAAAAGTAACCCGTTGAATTTGTGCAGGTAAATTAACGTTATGCACGATGATCGCTAAATCGCGTGCATTATTATCAAAACTAAATTGGGTAAGGGTAAAACGCTCAAGTTGCTGTTGGCTATTTTTCTTAACGGCTTCAATCTTGTCGCACAAGCCCGCTTCGTCGGCTTGAGCAACCAAGCTCAAGCCGAAAACCAGCCCTGCAAAAAAGCGTTTAATCATGCAATCAATCCATTCATCGCCTTAACAACAATATAAAGCATCAGCAGTATAACCTTTTCACTTAAAAAGCAGTGTTAATGCCAAGTGCAATCGACCAATCGGCGGTGAGTTGCGCACCGTTTACGCGTTGGTAAAGTGGCTTTTGCAAAAAACCATACAGCTGCGTATTCGCTATAACGCGGTAACTTACGCCTGGGCTGACACTGATTGAGCTGCCGCCAGAGTCGTTAGGCTCGGCATTGGCGCCGCCGTCTTTGGCTTTGTGCAGCGCGTTTAGTTGCAACATCAAGCTTAAATCGGGCGTGGCGTTATAGCTTAAGCCCACATCTGCGCTTAATTTTCGGCCAGATTTAAAGTCATCGCGGTCGCTCAACGTTTGTTGCCACACGCCTTGCGCAAACCAGCCTACATTACCATCATGATGGTTGTAATACGCACCCAGCAGGCTATCGACACTGCCACTACCTGGTTGTAAAGTGCGCTCGGCTTCTTCATCGCTATTGCGTTTGTGGATGCTGCCAGTAGGCAATTTTAAGCCAAATCGTACGCCCGCATTGGCCTGTTTATCGTTATAAAAACGGTAGCGGGCAATAGCTTGCACATCGCCAATGCCAGAAAAATTCCAGCTTTCTGTTTCAGAATCTATGCCGCCCGCGCCATCATCAGCATTAAAAATATGGCTATGCGCACGGCTAACAAACGGCACTTTAAGGGTCATGCCCCAATCGGCGTTAATAGTCCAATCAAGCGTAGCCAGCAAATTACGGTTAATGGTGCGAGTCTCGTCGTGCTCGTCCACTTCACCTGCTGGCGCGGCTTTATGCGTGCCGCTACGCAGTTGATCTTGGTCGATAAACTCAGCGCGAATATCTAAGCGCACACCGGATTTAGTGGCAACGCCTTGAATATCCCAATCGGTGCTTAAGCTGCAAAATGCGCCGCCGCAGCTCGCATTGGCGGCAGATGACGATAACAATAGCGATATCGCAAATAGTTGAGTAACTTTCATGATAAACCTCTCAAATTTTTAATGCGTCAATAGACGCAAAGTAATCATTGGCAACACCAATGATGAAACTAAATTAAATAGTTGAAAGGCTAGGTGGGGCTTGGGCTGGAGGTGAAACGTAGGTGTGGCTTGTAAAAACGGGTACTGCGTATTCGGCTACCTTTTGCGCCGTAAGTGCTAATTGCGCAATCATAACTGAGTTGCCAGCTGGCAACGCTGCTGCAGAAAAATGACCCCCACAAAATGGGCAATGCTCAAGATGCAAGGCGATATTTTGTGGTTTTGGTGTTTGTTTAATGGCAAAATCAATCGCTAATTGCTGGCCTTTGGTGGTTTGTACTTGAATACTAATTTTTTTGCCGCTGCTAGAACAAATTTCTTGGATAAAACTATTATTACCATTTTGCGCGGCAATAGCATGCGAAATGCTAGGCGCAAGCGATGCAAACACAATCGCAAACAAGGCGATTTTATGCAGTAGCAAAAATAATTTTTTAGACAACATGTTCGCATCTTACCTTTAATTAGGTAAAATTCAATAGCCCAACTGGTAGCAAATTAATAGGAAACGACATGGCAGCAGGCAGTTTATTAGCATTATTAGATGACATTACCACTATGCTGGACGATGTATCGCTGATGACGCAAGTGGCGGCCAAAAAAACCGCTGGCGTATTGGGTGACGATTTAGCCTTAAACGCGCAGCAAGTCAGCGGCGTGGATGCCAGCCGCGAGCTGCCAGTGGTGTGGGCGGTTGCAAAAGGCTCGTTTATTAACAAGCTGATTTTAGTGCCTTCCGCGTTAGCCATTAGCTATTTTATTCCGTGGTTAATTACGCCGCTTTTAATGATTGGCGGCGCTTATTTATGCTTTGAAGGCGCAGAAAAATTAGCGCATAAATTTTTTCATCATGATAAAAATCACGATAAAGCCGAAACCAAACACGAAGCCAATATAAAAGTGGCAATTGCCGACTCAAAAGTTGATTTAGTTATTTTAGAAAAAGATAAAATAAAAGGCGCCATCAGAACAGATTTTATCTTATCCGCTGAGATTATTGTGATTGCGCTGGGCACCGTAGCGAATCAGGTTTTTAGCAAACAAGTAACCGTCGTTTCACTCATCGCCATCATTATGACTGTTGGCGTGTATGGCTTGGTGGCTGGCATAGTTAAGTTAGATGACCTTGGGCTACATTTAATGCTAAAAAAAGGCCAAAATTTTTACCGCCAATTGCAACGTAAAATTGGTGCAGGCTTGTTAGCGTTTGCACCCAAGCTTATGCGGTTTTTAACTGTTGCTGGTACGGCCGCCATGTTTTTAGTGGGGGGCAGCATTATTGGCCATGGCTTGCCGTTTATTCATCACATTAGCGAATCAATTATTGCTGTTTTACAACCAGTTAGTGGCGTTTTAGCGGCTGTTGCACCACATATTATAGATTTGGTTGTTGGTTTGTTAGTAGGCGCAATTTGCGTGGCTATTTATGCTGCGGCAAAACCACTTTTTAGCAAAAAATAATAGCTTGTCTAGCTTTAAAAGGTTATATTTAGGGTAACTTTAACGCGTTTGCCTTCAACAATTTTTGTTTGCTTACGTACTTCCGCTTTTAAAAAAAGCAAATATTGTTTAGTTTTAAAACTGGGGAAAATAGACGTTTTCCAACTCACGTCACCTATACTGGCGGTGACTTTTACCGCGCCAAAACCACGTTTTTTAACTTGCATATTATTGCTAAAGAAGCGTATTTCCTCTGTATTTTCAGCTGGTACTTCTACAAAATACCAGCGCGTTTTGCTTACCCAGACTTTACAAACATCTGTAAAAGTAATATCTAAATCAAGCATTTTTTAAGCATCAAAAAAATTATTCGCCACCCAAAAATCGCTTCGCTTAATTATTCATCATCGCTAAAGCGCTGTTCTTTAAACGGGTCAGCTTCGTTATGGTAACCGCGCACTTCCCAAAAGCCGCGCCTATCATGCTGATGCAGCTCAATGGCTTTTAACCATTTTGCGCCTTTCCACGCATAACGTTTTGGCACTATCATGCGCGCAGGGCCACCGTGCTCAATGGCAAGTGGCTTGCCTAATACCGAATGCGCGATTAGCACATCGTCATCTAGCAACGCTTCTAACGGTAGATTGGTGGTGTAATTATCATACCCATGTAGCGTAACAAACTGTGCGCTTGGTAGCGGTACGGCCAGCGCTAAAATAGTTTGCGCGCTCACGCCCACCCAATTCATATCCAACTGACTCCAACGCGTCACGCAATGAAAGTCCGACACATCGTGCATTTGCGGCATGGCTTGAAACGCTTGCCAGCCAATATTTAACTCGTTCTCAACTAAGCCAAAAACGCGCAAATTCCAGTTACCAAGGGCTATATCAGGCTTAATACCTAAATCTAAAACAGGAAAATTACTCACTTGCTTTTGCCCAGCAGGCACACGTATATTCGCCCCCAGCCTGCCAGCTGTATGACCTTTTTTGGCAATCGCAATTTTGCCTTCTATCAGTTTTTTCCAATCTGGCATTTTTGTCTCTAAGAAATTAGCTTGGCTTTTTAAAACTATCCCATAATAAAAGTGCAACACCCACACAAATTGCGCTATCGGCCACGTTAAATGCTGGCCAGTAATTACTATTAATATGAAAATTTAAAAAATCCACCACATAGCCCAGCGTAAGCCTGTCGTACAAATTGCCGATAGCACCGCCCAATACTAAGGCCAAACCTGTGCAGAAAAGTTTTTCATTTTGATGATTATTTTGGCTATATTTTTTAAGCAAATAAATAATCACAACAGAGGCAACTATGGCGATGCTATTAAAGAACCACTTTTGCCAACCACCCGCATCGTTTAAAAACCCAAACGCAGAGCCCTCGTTGTGATAGCGCACCAAATCAAAAAAACTGGTCACAGGCCGCAAGTCGCCAAACATAAAACGCTGTTGAATCAAGTGCTTGCTGTATAAATCCAGCGCGATGACGATTGCGCTGATACTCAAATATTTATAAAAAAGAGTCTTCATTTAACTACCGTCATTCTGAGCCTGATGTTTTATCAAGGCGAAGAATCCAGTTTTTTGCACCGAAAATCTGGATTCTTCGCTGCGCTCAGAATGACGGTAAAGAAGATAAACAAAACTATCAAGCATATTTTCTCGCTTCGCCTGCGCCAAATAAGTTACTCACACAGCGCCCACAAATTGTTGGGTGTTCTGCGTGCGAGCCAACATCAGCCCGGTAATGCCAGCAGCGGTCGCATTTTTTATGAGTGCTTGGTTTTACTATAATTTTCTGTTCGCTATCGCTGGCTACTTTATGTACTTTTGCGCTAGATGTTATCATCACAAAGCGTAAGTCATCCCCTAAGCTTTCCAGCGACTTAAACCTGTTGTGAGCCATATAAAACTCAAGTTCTGCTTGTAGTGATGAGCCAACTTG
>JANOWA010000351.1:0-3541 GCA_031417675.1 Methylotenera sp. | reverse complement strand
TACACTCATGGTAACTTTCACGTCAATCACATGATCAAAATGATTGCGGATTCTAGCGAGTTTGCTCTGCACATATTCGCGCATTGCAGGAGTAATTTCTAAGTGATGCCCAGTTAATTGTAAATTCATGACTTGCTCCTTTTTGAAATTGTTCAAAAGGCTTTTTGCCCAAATCGGTTGATCAACTAAAACCTTAAGAACAAAACCAGTGTACTCTTTTGGGGCTTTTGTGCAACTAGCCAAATGGGCTAAATGCAAATTTTTTATATCGCTTTAATTTGCTTGGACTCATAGCGATTTGCGCAAATTAGCGGGCGGAATATTCAAGGATTCGCGATATTTGGCGATGGTTCTACGCGCAACCATAATGCCTTGCTTACCTAAAATCTCGGCAAATTGGTTGTCGGAATAAGGCTTTTTGACATTTTCACTGCCCACCATTTGTTTAATCAGCGCGCGAATGGCGGTGGCCGACGCCGAGCCGCCTGCGTCAGTAGAAACGTGGCTGCCAAAAAAGTATTTAAGCTCGAACACGCCGCGTGGGGTGAGCATGTACTTATGCGTGGTAACGCGCGAAATGGTTGATTCGTGCAGTTCTAATTCTTCGGCAATCTCACGCAAAACTAGCGGTCGCATGGCAATTTCGCCATGTTCAAAAAAGTTACGTTGCCTATCTACAATGGCCTGCGAAACGCGCAAAATAGTGGTAAAGCGTTGCTGGATGTTTTTAATCATCCATTTGGCTTCTTGCATTTGCGTTTGCAAATATTGGTTTGAGTTCTCGCGATTGCGCTTTAAAATATCCGCATATACTTGGTTAATACGCAGTTTAGGAATCACGCCATCGTTTAGCGTGGCTATCCAAATGCCTTTTACTTTTTTTACAATCACTTCGTGTTGAATGTAGTGATCGGCACTTAGCTGTGCGTAATCGCTCGCTGGGCGCGGGTTTTGCTGTTTAATTAGGCATTGCGCACCTTTTAAAGCGGTGTCGTCGCAGCTTAATAATTTACGCAGTTTGGCAAAATCTTTGTTGGCGAGCACCGCCAAATGTTGGTTAACGATGTTTTTGGCCAATACTAAATGTGCGGTTTCTTTTGGCAGCACATTCAGTTGCAGCAAAATGCATTCTTGCAAATTATTCGCGCCCAAACCTGGCGGATCTAAGTGCTGAATGAGCTTTAATGCGGTTTGCAGCTCGAGCAAATCGACTTCTAGCTCTAGCGGCAGCGAGTCGCAAATATCTTCTAGCGACTCTTCTAAATAGCCATTTTCGTTAATACTGTCGATAAGCAGCAGCACCAAGGTTTGGTCGCGATCGGATAGTGGCATCAGCTTAAGTTGACTTAATAAATGCTCGTGCAGGCTTTTAGCGACTACTTCTTGACGGCTAAAATCGCCGTCATCGTCATCGCTATTGTTTTGTTTACTGCCTTCATCCCAGCTGCTGGCGCTGCCATACTCATCGTAATCTTCATCAAAATCGGTGGCGGAGAAATCCTCTTTTACCGCGGTGATTTCTTGTGGCGTATCGTCAACTTGTGAAGAGGTACTAGCGATTTCAGTATAATCAAGATTGCTAAACGCGTCGTTTTCAAAGTCGTCAATATCGCCCGATTGCGCGCCATCGGCATCGGTGGTATCTGCGCCATTTTCGCCGTTAGCATCATTAGCACCGTTTTCGGCCGCCGGTGCATCATCGTCAAAATCGTCGCCCTCTGCCAGCTCTAACAAAGGGTTGTCTTGCAAAATGGTGTCTAGTTCTTGATTGAGTTCCAGCGATGAGAGTTGTAACAAACGAATAGATTGCTGCAATTGCGGCGTTAACGCTAAGTTTTGCGACATGCGTAGTTGTAAATTTTGCTTCATTGCCATCTTAAAGTCTGAAATCCTTGCCTAAATACACTTCGCGCACGGCTTCGTTTTGCACAATTTCATTGGGGTGGCCGCTGGCAAACACCGTGCCGTCGTTGACAATATAAGCGCGATCGCAGATGCCCAGCGTTTCTCGCACGTTGTGGTCGGTAATCAGTACACCAATATTTTTTGCGCTTAAAAAACGAATAATTTTTTGAATATCCAACACGGCAATTGGGTCGATGCCCGCAAAAGGCTCATCCAGCAAAATAAAGCTGGGGTTAGTGGCCAAACAGCGCGCAATCTCAACACGCCTGCGCTCACCGCCCGATAAGCTCACCGCTGGGTTATTGCGAATATGCACAATGTGCAGCTCTTGCAATAGTGATTCTAACTGGTCGTGCATTTGTTTGTCGGTCAGTTCTTGCAGCTCTAACACCGCCATAATGTTTTCAGAAACGGTGAGTTTGCGAAAAACCGATGCCTCTTGCGGCAAGTAGGCCAAGCCCAAGCGCGCGCGGCTGTGAATGGGCATGCGACTTAAATCTTTGCCATCTAGCAAAATACGGCCGCCATCTAAAGGCACAAGGCCAACAATCATATAAAAGCTAGTGGTTTTACCTGCGCCGTTTGGACCAAGCAAGCCAACCACCTCACCACTACTAATTTGCAGCGAAATATCTTGCACCACCGTGCGCGTTTTATAAGATTTACGTAAATTTTCTACAACGAGTTCACTCATTTTTTATCTTACTTATTGGCTGGATTCTAACTTGTTGGATAAGCGCAATGTTTTGTTTACAGCGGGCGTTGCGGCTTGCGGCGAATTGCTTATTGGTGCTTCAGAACTAGGCGCTTGCGGCTTAGGTGCTGGCGAGCTAGGCAAAACTTGTTTATTTTTTGGCTGAATAATGGCTTTAACGCGGCCGCTAGAAGGTCCGCCACTTTCTGATTTAACGCCGCCTAGCACTTCAGCGTATTCGGCATTGGCGTCATAACTAATATAATCGCCGCGCACAATATCTTCGCCGCGCTTAACCGAGGCGCGGGTGTAAAGCTGTACTTTATCCATGCGGCCATCATACTCAATACGTTGCGCGCTGCCTTCCATATACTCGTTTTTGCCCTCACGTTTTTGCTTAAATGTACTTGGGTTGCCTGTCGATGTACTGTGTTGAAAGCCTTGTTCATCCTCGCGCACGATGAGTTTTTCGGCATGAATCACCAAGCTGCCTTGCGTTAAAATCACATTGCCGCTATAGGTGCTGATTTTTTTGGCATCGTTTACCGTCACCGTATCCGCTTCTAACTCAATCGGCTGATTGCGGTCTGCGGCCTCGGCAAAGGCATGTAAGCTGGCAGCAAGACATGCTGCGAATAAGCTAATGCGAAAAAGTGTCTTCATTTGTTGCTCCGCGATTTGACGGTAATGGTTTGCCGTTTTGATGTTGTATGTTGCTTGTTGCTAGAAAGTGTATGCGGTGAAACTAAAGCCGATGTGCCTGCTAATGGCCTAGAGATTTTTTTTACCGCTGGTTTTGAGGCAGGCTTAAACGATGGTTGTTTAGCGGTTGGCTTTGCTTTTTTAGCTGCCAATCTAGTTGGCCGCTCGTAATGCACTTTTACGCGCTTTAGCAATTGCATAGTTTGGTGTTTTTTATCAAAAATCATGCCAGTGGCGTGA
>JANOWA010000350.1:0-5468 GCA_031417675.1 Methylotenera sp. | reverse complement strand
CACAACTTTAGTGCGCATGATTAAAAGCCAATCTTTTCTAACATTTTATCAAAAAAACTCGGCTCGCTTTCAACTGGCAAAGGCTCAGCCTCTGCCTTAATTGGCTTAGTCATCGCATCTGGCGCGGCTGGCTCAGGCATGGCTTGTGGCTTGACTGCTAGCCCACGTTCCAAATCTAAGGTTTTATCCATTCTAAAAATCAGCTGTTCACCTTCTTTTGCCGACAAAGGCAAAGGCTTTAATGGCCTAGACAGCTGCGAATCAATTGGCGCTGGCTTTTCTGGTGGTGGTTTATTAAATACTGAGCTAGGTACTGCTGGTTTTTCTGGCATCGGTTTTAACGGCTCAGGTTTGCTTGGAAGCATTTTTTGCGATGGCGACTTAAGCGGCTTTAATGAGTCTTTACCTGTAATTGATGGGGCTTTTGTGGCCTCATATGGCTCTGTGCGCAAAGGCTTTACTACAACAGACTCTTCTAATGGCGCAGACTTGTTTGGCACAGGCTCATCGGGCAACTCTATTGGCACAGCGAGCACTGAAGCGGCTTCTGGCGCAGATGGGGCATCAGGAATGTTGGTTGCAGCAGTTGTTGCTTGTTCTGCCGCAGCAACTGGCGCATCTTTTTTCCAGAACTTTAATTTATCCAGCAAACTTTTATCTGACGCACTTTTTGCGGTCGCTGCATTCGTCATATCCACCTTCGCTGCAGCGTCTTTTATTTCGGCGGCAGCGGCGCTGGTCGGCGCAACCAAAGGGGCATCCGCTTCTAGGGTTTTAGCGACTGGTTGCGCATCTTTTTTCCAAAACTTTAATTTATCTACCCAGCTTTTGTCAGATGAGGCGCCTTCTGATGCACTTTTTTCTGCGCTTTTTTCTATAGTTGAGCGTACCACTTCAGGTTTAAGCATTTCTGGTTTTGCTATTTCATCTTTTGAATCGGCGGCAGTTGTTGCTAGTGCCGCAGGCAAGGCCACTACTGCTGCCACTGCAGGCGCTACGGCGGCCTCTGCTGGCGCAGTTGGCGTGACTAATTCAGGATTTACTTCAGGCTTAGCAATTACTTTTTCATCTTTTTTCCAAAATTTAAGCTTATTCAACAGGCTGGTTTCTTTTGGTTTTGGCTCCAGCGTAATTGGCGCACTCGTTACCGTTGATTCATCTAAAGCCGCGCCAGCTGCACTTTGTGGCACCACGTCGCCACGCACTTTGGTCAGCAATTCTTTTTCAAAATCTAAAATCACGCGGCGCTGCTCAACAATTTTGCCCGCTTGGCGCATTTGATAAAAATAATCCCAGCGGTCTTTATGAAAGCTATCGACAATTAATGGCGTACCCATAATAAAGCGCACTTGCGATTTGGTCATGCCAGGTTTTAATTGCAACAACATTTTCGATGTCACCACATTGCCTTGCTGTATATCCATTTTAAAAGGCTTGAGGGCTGGCGCGCTAGCGCCACAGCCAGCTAGCAGTGTGCTGAATATAAGGAGTAAAGGTAATATTACTTTTGATATCGGTGTAAATGGCATAAAAGGTTGTCGCATGATGTTTGGCAATGACAGATGACTAAATTGACGTTAATATACCACGATGGGTGCAAGCCTAAAACCCCCATTATTATTTGTGAGCATAATCATGATACATGATCAAAAAGATTTAAAGAACGCTGGCCTTAAAGCAACGCTACCACGGCTTAAAATTTTAGAGTTGTTTGAAAACAGCGTAGAGCGCCATTTATCGGCAGAAGACGTGTACAAAATACTCATCACCACGGGTGAAGATGTTGGCTTGGCGACGGTTTATCGGGTTTTAACCCAGTTTGAGCAAGCAGGGCTTTTATTACGCCACCATTTTGAAAGCGGTAAAGCCGTGTTTGAGCTAAATGAAGGCAGTCATCACGACCACATTGTGTGCATGCAATGCGGCCACGTAGAAGAGTTTTGCGATGAGGAAATTGAGAAGTTGCAGCACAAAGCGGCTAATGACCGCGGATTTACCATTCGCGAACACTCGTTGTATATTTATGCCGATTGCACTACTAAGCCTTGCCCGCATAAAAGTTAAAAAATAATTTATTTAAAATGGTATTCAAATCAACAACAAAAACGTTAATTTCATTTTTAGGGAGAGAATTATGTCTAAAACCGTGTTAAAAAAATGTTCTTCGCTCAAACTTTCTACTTTTATAGTTGCGCTTTGCGTCAGCCTTAGCATCACTGCTTGCGGCACCAACCCTGTCACCAAGAAAAAAGAAATTCAACTGGTTTCAGAATCGCAAGAAATCAGCATCGGCAAGCAAAACTACTCGCCTGCGCGCCAATCACAAGGTGGCGATTATGTGATCGACCCCGAATTAACGGCGTATGTGCAAGGCATTGGCAAACGCTTGGCCGCAGTATCCGATCGGCCAGTGTTACCTTACTATTTTGTTGTGCTAAACGACTCTATCCCTAACGCATGGGCGATGCCAGGCGGTAAAATCGCGTTTAATCGCGGCCTTTTATATGAGCTCAATAGCGAGGCTGAACTCGCCGCAGTAATGGGTCACGAGATTGTGCATGCTGCCGCCCGCCATGGTGCCAAAAGCATGGAACGCGGCATTTTTATGCAAGGCGCGATGATTGCAATTGGCTTATCCACGCAAAATAATAATTACCGCAACTTGATTGTAGGTGGCTCGCAGCTTGGCGCGCAGCTGGTTTCTAGCAAATATGGGCGTGATGCGGAATCTGAATCTGACCTTTACGGCATGCAATATATGAAAAAAGCCGGTTACGACCCCGCTGCCGCTGTCACCTTGCAAGAAACCTTTGTGCGTCTAAGCGCTGGCCGCGAAAGCAACTTTTTATCAGGCTTATTTGCTTCGCATCCGCCTTCACCCGAGCGAGTTGCAGCTAATAAAGTCACCCTAGAAAGAATTGGCGCAGGCGGCGAAATGGGCAAAGAAGTTTACGCGCAAAAGGTCGGCAAAGTTAAAGCCAGCCAACCTGCCTACAAAGCTTATGACGAGGGCGTAAAAGCATTGAATAAAAATGACACTGCAACCGCGTTAGTCGATGCCAAAAAAGCCATTGCGCTAGAGCCGCGCGAAGCGCGCTTTCAAGAGTTGCTAGGCGATATTGAAATGCAAAAAAAACGCCCAAATGACGCGATTCCTTACTATGCAAAAGCCATACAATTGC
This sequence comes from Methylotenera sp., assembly GCA_031417675.1. Lineage (GTDB taxonomy): Bacteria > Pseudomonadota > Gammaproteobacteria > Burkholderiales > Methylophilaceae > Methylotenera_A. Next base: position 2,286 of record JANOWA010000350.1, on the reverse strand, counting down.
AGCCCGATTACTTTAAACCGCACATTCAAACGGGCGTTGCGTTGTTTAATTTAGGCCGCAAAGCCGAGGCCGAACCTTATTTAAAACGCGCCAATGAGCTGCTGCCCACCGCGCCAGGCCATGCGCTGCTTGGCCAAATTGCCGAAGAACGTGGTGATATTGATGGTGCGCTGCAACATTACCAAATCGCATCAGAATCGCAATCCGACATCGGCAAAGAGGCCAATGCGCGCGCGGTGCAAATCGATTTACCGCGCCACCCCGCCAAATACATACAAAGTGGCGCCATTGTGGATAACGCTGGCAATGTATTCGCTGCCGTGCAAAACGACACCAATGTGCCCGTTGGCCGCGTGCAAGTGCGCGTGGTGAAATACGATGCAGCGACTGGCCGCGCGGTTGGCCAAAGCCAGCCAATGATTATTAACGGCGTGCAACCTGGCAAACAAAACCAAATTGCCATTGGCGAACGTGTAAAAACCGCGCAAGAAGCGCAGTTGTATCGTGTGGTAGTTGAGGCGGCAGAGTTAGCGAGATAATCATGCGGCGCTGGGCTCAACTATTTTTTATGGTCTTGTTTACCACAATTCCACACCCTATTTGGGCTAGCCCTTCTGTGGATTCAACGGTTGTTTTTACTAACACTGGTGGCAGATGGGATACGGAAAACGGCCATGGTTTTTATAGAGTAACTGTGTGGAATGAAGGTTTTGAACATGTCTCGTCTGGCGTACTCGCTGAATGGGTGGCCGATCCACAAGATTCAAATGATTCCAGCAAGGTGATTTACAAAGCACAACTGGTTGAATTAGGACTTTATAGCTTTCAAATGCCAATTATTAGCCAGTTAAAAGAAGGTGTTCGCATTAAGCTTAAAGGCGTTAATACGTATCAGTCAAATCAACATGTTCTCTGTGTTTTTGAGCTAAAACCCAATAAAGTGGTATTAACAGTTAAGCCGTGCGCATTACAAAAATGAACCAAAATTGGCGATATGCGCCATAAGGTTTACACTTTAACTTTCCTATCAATTGAGGAGTCATTATGCATAAAAGACCGTTTTTATTGAGTTTGGCGATGGTTGTATTGGTCAGCGCCTGCGCAACAGCGCCTAAAGCAGCCAATGCAGATACCGCGCCTGCAAGCGAAGCCGCCGCGCCAAAAGCTGCAACTGAAGTCATTAAAATGAGCACCAATGGCAAATATGCTTTTTATGTGAACGACGTGGAAAACCCTGAGTTAACGCTAAAACGTGGCAATACGTACCAAATTGAGGTCGATACGCCTGGCCACCCGTTGTGGATTAAAAGCAAAGACAGCGTTACCACTGACAATGCCTATACCAACGGCGTAACGGGTAACGGCACGTTTAAAGGCACAATTACGTTTGTAGTGCCAAAAGACGCGCCTGCTACCTTGTTTTACAACTGCCAATATCACTTAATGATGCACGGTAAGATTAATATTACGGATTAATTTTTTTAACCTGTCATTGCAAGAGCTTGCCCGTAGCAATCTAGAAGTTTTTTGTAGTAGTTAGTTTAGTGGGGTTAATTGCCACGCGTCAGTGACAACCTCACCGTTGCACCGCGTGGGTCACAATGAGCCACCCGACCAAACCTTTTGATGGAACAGACGATGACCGCCAATAATTTAGCTTGGATTTATTTAATATTGGCGGGTTTATTTGAGATAGGCTTTGCAAGCTCACTTAAATTGATGGATGGTCACAACAACATACCTTGGTCGATAGCATTTTATGTTTGTATTGTACTAAGCCTTGGTTTTTTGGGCGAAGCGCTTAAATATTTACCAATTGGCACTGCTTATGCTGTTTGGACTGGCATTGGCGGTATTGGCGTTGCCGTCATTGGTATGGTATTTTTTGGTGATTCAGCTTCACCATTAAGATTGTTGTTTTTGGTGTTATTGGTCACGTCTATTGTTGGTTTAAAACTCACAGCAGGGCATTGATTAACATTTTGTCCTTGCGAGGGCGTTAGCCCGTGGCAATCTAGTTTTTACTTTTGGCTAAATGACTGGATTGCTGCGCCAAATATAAAAATCGTTGGCTCTCTAAGATGATTAAGATTAAATACCTAGCATCTCTTTTGCATGGCTGCGCGTGGTTTCGGTAATGTGAATGCCGCCCAGCATGCGCGCGATTTCCTCAATTCTTTGTTTAGAATCAAGCGCTTGAATATGGCTTAAAGTTGCGCCATTGGTTTGAAATTTACTCACTTGCAAATGCTGTGCAGCTTGCGCGGCCACTTGTGGCAAATGCGT
>JANOWA010000349.1:0-1775 GCA_031417675.1 Methylotenera sp. | reverse complement strand
TCGTAAGGTGAATGTAGATGGTACGTTGAACCTTGCTCAACAAGCCGCCAAGGCTGGCGTTAAACGGTTTATATTTATAAGCTCAATCAAGGTGAATGGTGAGCATGCTGAATTGGGTAAGCCATTTAAAGAAATAGCTGCTGCAAACCCACAAGATGCTTACGGCATATCGAAGCATGAGGCTGAACAAGGTCTTTTACTTATGGCACAACAAACAGGCATGGAAGTTGTTATTATCCGGCCGCCGCTAGTTTACGGGGTGGGTGTAAAGGCTAATTTTGCAAGCATGATGATTGCTGTTAGGCGTGGCATCCCATTGCCGCTAGGTGCTATTCACAATAAACGCAGCTTTGTTTATGTGGGCAATTTAGTGAGCTTGATTATGTGTTGTATTGATTATCCTGCGGCAGCTAATCAAATTTTTTTTGTTTCTGACGGACAAGACCTTTCAACGACCGAGTTATTAAAAAAATGTGCAGAGGCACTAGGGCTTAAATCTAGACTTTTACCTGTCCCGCAAAAGTTAGTTGAGGCTGGTGCTACTTTGCTTGGTAGGCGAGCGTTGGCGCAGCGTTTATGTGGGAATTTGCAGGTTGATATTAGCAAAACCCGCGAGCTGCTGGGTTGGGAGCCACCTTTTTCTGTTTCTGATGGGTTAAAGGCAACTGCGCTGGGTATGACTAAGTTAAATCGCAAATGAAACGCTTCATTGATTTATGTTTAGCATTAATCACACTGCTATTATTTGCTTTGCCAATTTTTATGGTGGCAGTGATGGTGCGGTTAACTTCTAAAGGCTCAATTTTGTATTGGTCTGATCGAGTTGGGCGTGAAAACAAGCTATTTAAAATGCCAAAATTTCGCACTATGCGAGTGGATACGCCTGCTGTGGCGACACATCTATTGCCTGATGCTAGGCAATTTTTAACACCAATCGGCTCTTTTTTGCGAAAATCTAGCTTGGATGAGTTGCCTCAGCTTTGGAGTATTTTTAAAGGCGATATGACCTTTGTTGGGCCACGTCCCGCTTTATTTAATCAAGATGATTTGATTACCTTGCGCACGCAGTATGGCGTTGATCAGTTAATGCCAGGCTTGACTGGGTGGGCGCAGGTAAATGGTCGTGATGAGTTGCCGATACCCGATAAAGTACAGTTAGATGTTGAGTATTTGCAAAACCAATCAATAGGGCTTGATCTAAAAATTCTCATGCTTACTATTTTAAAAGTACTACGTAAAGAGGGAGTTAAGCATTGAGTTATGCATTTATTAACATTGATTAACCCGCCACTAAAAACTACAATTCTAATTAAATCAATCTAGCGCACCAATATTAAAATCCACTATGACAGAAAAATGAAAAACTATTGGCTTTACAACAATTTTCTGACTAATTGGCGCTCATTTGGTGCGTTTCTGCACGATGTATTTGTGGCAATTGTTGCATGGTTATTAGCATTTTTATTTCGTTTTAACTTTGAAATCCCATCTAACTTTTACATACATTTAACCGAAACGATTTTTTGGGTAGTAGCGGTGCAGGTTGCCATGTTTGTTGTGTATGGCCTTTATCAAGGCGTATGGCGATTTGCCAGCATAGCTGATTTAAAGCGTATTATAAAAGCAGTGGCTACGGCGGCCGCTGTTGTTGCACTTTTGATATTGATGGTTCATCCTTCAGTTGTCGTCCCGCGAACGGTATTGATTTTAGATCCATTATTATTGATTTTGCTGATGCAGCGCACGAACTGACGGCCCCGCCGTGAAATCTTTTT
>JANOWA010000348.1:0-6621 GCA_031417675.1 Methylotenera sp. | reverse complement strand
AGCTTCAACTCATCGGCTTTGCCGCTGCCTATAAATAATTTTGCATCGGGCGTACTACGTTTGCCTTCAACCGTGGCGCGCACTTGCATGCCCGCCGAAGTCACTAGCTGGCGCAGTTCGTGCAAACTTTCAGCATAATCTGGCTCGCCGAAATCGACGCTCACCAACACCACTGCGCCATCGGACGCAGTCGTTAATACAGTTGGATTAGCTAGGGTATTTTCGCCGTAACCAGTAGGCTTGATTGCCAAGTTTTATTCTTCCACTTGTTCTGGCAAGGTCATCGTCACAGCGCGCGCTGGCACAATAGTAGAAATGGCGTGTTTATACACCATTTGCGTGACAGTATTTTTAAGTAAAATGACGTATTGATCAAATGAATCAACTTGCCCCTGTAATTTAATGCCGTTTACCAAGTAAATAGAGACTTGTACGTGTTCTTTTCTGAGGGCGTTTAAAAATGGATCTTGTAGCATTTGGCCTTTTGGGTTCATATTGTGCTCCTTGTAGTTTTATAAAATTGGAGTTGCTTCTTTATCTGAGAAACTCTTCATGCTAGTACGTAATTTACACACACCTTGCATACGACTATGATTGCGCCTTTTTGTTCGCTTTTCAAGTGCCAAATACTGCTTTTTTTAAGTTTAAAGTGGTTTAATTTTAGAGCAAAGTGATTTATTTGAATAAGTTAGGCTTTTAAAGCAAGCCGTATCCTCGCTAAAGTCTCTTGTTGACCTAGCAGAGCCATCACTTGGTCGATGCTAGGTGACTGTGCGATGCCACATAAAATAACGCGCAGTGGCATGGCAATTTTGGGGAATTTAAGCGCGTGCTTTGTCACTAATTCGTTGATTTCATGGTGAATAGTTTCTGCTTTCCATTCAATAGTACTTAGACTATCGGCCAACTCAAGCAAAATTGGCTTAATGTCGGGCGTCAAATGTTTATCGACATCAGCCACATTAGCTTGCGGCCTTGCGTAAAAATACACGATGTCGTTGGCGAGTTGATTCAAATTATTGGCACGTTCGCGGTACAAGCCCAGTACGTCTTGCAGTTTAGGTTGCAATGTCACCTCAATACTCATGCTGGCTAATCGCGTAGTAATGTCGCTGGCAAGCGCATCAATATTGGCCTCCTTGATATAATGCGCGTTTAACCAGTTGAGTTTTTCGGTATTAAATTGCGCGGCAGATGGCGTAATGTGAGCTAAATCAAACCATTCGCAAAATTGTTGCCTATTAAAAATTTCTGCGTCGCCATGACTCCAACCTAAGCGCGCCAAATAATTCAGCACGGCCTCAGGCAAATAGCCGTCCTCATGATATTGCATCACACTCACTGCGCCGTGACGTTTCGACAGTTTTTGACTATCGCCACCCAAAATCATTGAAAGATGCGCGTATTGGGGAATGGTTGCGCCAAGCGCCATTAACATATTAATTTGGCGCGGCGTATTATTGACGTGGTCATCGCCGCGAATCACTTGCGTAATGCCCATTTCAAAATCATCCACCACTACGCAAAAATTGTAAGTTGGCGTACCGTCGGCGCGGGCGATAATCAAATCATCCATTTCACTATTGGCAATTTCGATTCTGCCCTTAACCAAATCATCCCAAGCAACCACGCCAGTTTGCGGGTTTTTAAAGCGGATGACAGGCTTAACATCGGCTGGAATGGCTGGCAACAATTTGCCCACTTCTGGCCGCCATTTGCCATCATATTTAGGTTTTTCACCTGCCAGCGTTTGCGCTTCGCGCAACGCTTCTAGTTCTGCTTTGCTGCTATAGCAATAATAGGCTGTTCCCGCGTCTAGCATGCTTTGCAGCACTTTTTTGTAAGTTTCCATACGCTGCATTTGGTAAAACGGGCCTTCGTCGTAATCTAGCCCCAACCAATGCATACCGTCCATAATCGCTTGCACCGCCGCGGGCGTGCTGCGCGCTACATCGGTATCTTCAATACGCAAAATAAATTGGCCGCCATGCTTTTTAGCATAAGCCCAAGAAAATAGCGCGGTACGCGCGCCGCCAATATGTAAAAAGCCTGTTGGGCTGGGCGCAAAACGGGTACGAACAGTCATGAGTAGCGCGCTTTAAATATAAAATTGTATTTTAACATGCAATTTGTTGAGTATTTTTTAAAATGTTAAAGTTTAGCTTTAAAATAACAATTGATTATTCAATGATTTACGATTATATTTGAATGTAACACGCTATATTTTCAGGATAATTTTAGCTTAAATTTAATTCACCAATTTAAATTAATGCGCAAACTGCACATTTCGTTATCAAATGAAAAATTTTATACAAAAAATATTAAACTTAAACGCAGACAAAAAAGCACATTCGCTCATTGCTTGGGTTGATCAGTTGGAAGAAATGAGTGATTTAAACGCGCTGCAATTTGCTACTCAGCAATTAGTGCAATTAATCAACCCTGCCGAAGGGGCTGAAACCTTAACTTTACAACAGCAATATGATTTAATTTTGAATCTGGAAGCGCTCAATCATGGTCGCTTAGAAAAACTTTCTACGCATTTTTCTAGCCTAGAGAATATGAAACTAGAACTAGAAAATAGCATGTGCGAAATATGTTATAACTACTGCCGTCAAGCCTACATTTTTCAGCTCAAAATCATCGAACAAATTGCCGAACACAGCAAAGCCCAGCAAGTGGTAGCGCTTAACACCAAAGCCGATCATTTAAGTTTGTTGATTGCGCGTACTCTGCACGCGGCATTTAATATGGTGAAATGGCGCTTATTTAGTCAAGCCAATCCGCCCGCTAAAGTATGGTTACAAATCAATGTGTTATATCGATTTTCAGCACAAAGAGCCTTGTTAAATAACACCATCGAATTATTTAATCAGGCAAGCCCAACGACGCTGTCTGCTTACTTTGTACAGATTTATATGTTGGGGCAATTAACCCAAGCCAGTATGCAAAAGTATCACATCGAAATCGCCACGCGCATCATTAGCGCCTTGCTCACCCGCGCACGCATTAGTGATAAATTTACGCCCGAGCATTACCTGTTTTGCATCGATTTACAGCAAGATGCGCCTGCCAAACGTATTCGCGACCCACACCCAACCGATAGTATCCGCTACTGGGAGCTGGACGAGTTAGAAAAACTATTAACGGTTGCCATTACAGTTTCTGATCGTGGCGAGATTCCACAAAGTTTAGCCTTGGCTAAAATCGATAATGTTAAAAAACTGCACGAAACCCTGCATATTTTAGTGGCCGAATGGAAAAAATCGGGTTACGTGCGACAACGCCGCAAATTTAATCGCCACGCCAGCTCAAAAACAGCCAAGGTTGATTCGGGTATTGCCGAAATTTGCAATCAAGTGAAGCAGGCGAATCAAATTAGTGGTAGTTTACACGATGGTTTGCAGCATTCAAACTCGCTAGATGAGCGCCTGCGGCTGCATACCTCATTAAGAACCAGTAGCTTGATAGCTGCCACCAGCGGCACGCTAGATACGTGGATGATTACCGACGAAAGCCCGCATGGATTGGGCGCGCGCGTCAATAAATATGCAAATATTTTAGCGCGACCCGATAAATTAATTGGCCTGATGATTGATAGTGAAACAACAACCATTGTGATTGGCATGATTCGCTCGGTAAAGCCAACGCAAGGCAACCAATTAAGGGTTGGCATCGAAATTATCTCGCATCATCCAAGCTGGGTGCAGCTAAAACGCGTTGATCATAATGAGGCATTTGCTAACACCAGCGTTAAAGCAGATTTTCAGGATAACTTTAGCGCAGTTAAACCTTCATCGCTTGATATGGATTTTTTTTCGGGTATTTATTTGCCGATTGAAGCCAGGCTATCGGATACTTCTTGCTTAATTTTGCCCAAAATTAACTACCGTGCAAATGCCACTTACAGCGTATCAATTGCAGGCGTGGCACAGAATGTGTTGCTAGCTGAACCAATCGAATCGCATGATGATTGGGTTAAAGTGGCGTTTCCATTTTAACAATCAGCCATTTATGGTGCTTCTACAGCGCTTGCTTTGGCCTGATCAGTTTTCCAGTTACCGCCTAAAGCCTTAAACAATTCTACTGTCGCTAAAAAAGTGGCTTGCTTAGCTTGCACCACAGCCAATGAAGCATCATTGTGCACGCGCTGCGCATCTAACACCTCTAAATAAGCCGAATAGCCTGATTTATAGCGGTTTTCAGCCACTGTTAATGCCTGCTTAGCAGAAGTCTCACTGCGCATATAAGCTTGCTCGCGCTCGGCGTTTAAGCGCCGCGAAATCAGCGCGTCGTTCACTTCCCTAAAAGCGTTTTGAATGGCCGCTTGATATTGTGCCAAAGCTTGTTTTTGCCGAGCATCAGCTTGTTCTACGCGCGACTGACGGCGACCAGAATCGAATATCGGCAAATCTAAGCCTAAACCAAAACTCCAAATACGCGCGCCCGCTTTTAAAATATCGCCCAAATCCACACTTTCCGCGCCCAAGCTACCTGTGAGGCTAATACTGGGGTACATCGCTGCTTTCGCCACGCCAATTTTGGCATTTTGCGCGATTAAATTTTGCTCTGCCTCGCGAATGTCTGGGCGATTTTCTAATAACTGTGAGGGCAAACCAGCTGGCGGCGTTGGTGGCACAGGCAATGTGCGTAAATCGCTCTCTGCCATTGTTAAATCAAGCACGCCTGTTAACACGGCAAGCTGATGTAAACTCAACGCTCTTAAACGATTTAGCTCAATCAATTGCGCATCTAAATTACTCACGGCCACCTCGGCTTGGCTGACTTCTAAGCTGCTGGCAACACCGCCTGCTAAGCGCCGCTGATTTAAACTAAGGGCTTCTTTGCGGCTGACTTGGTTATCTTTTGTTACCGCAATTTGTGCTTCTAGGCCGCGCAATTGCAAATAATTACTTGCTACCAAGCCAATGAGCGATAACTCAACGGTATCTTTGCCCGCACGTGTCGCCAAAGCGTTGGCTACCGCGGATTCTTTAGCGCGTTTTATTTTGCCCCAAAAATCAATCTCGTAAGAAGTACTTAAGCCAAAGTTAAAATTATTGCGTTCTGCCCCGCCAAAGGTTGGAAAAGCGCCAAGCTCAGTTACTTTGCTACGCGTTGCACCCGCGCTTAAATCGACTTGCGGATAAAGCGATGCGCCCACTTCACGCATATTGGCGTCGGCCTCTTCAATACGTGCCACGGCCAATGCAATATTAGTGTTATTTTTTAAGCTTAACGCTATCAGTTGGTTTAATTGGGGGTCTTGATACTGTTTCCACCATTGTTTTAACTGCGAGTTTTCAACATTTGCAGCCTCGCTAAAAGTTGCAGGCAAATTGGCCTCACTACGCTTGTAGTCTGGCCCAACCGTCTTGCAACTTAACAAGGTAAAGCTCAAGCTTACGATTAAAATTTTATTCACATTTACTGTCAATTCAGTCACCATCATTTCATCTCATCCGCAGGGCTTATCTCTTTAGCGTCAAGCGCTGCGATATGGCCATGCGTTCTCACGTGTTTGCCCGATAGCCAAGTAAAGAATAGCGGGATAAAAATCGTCGCAATAAAAGTCGCTAATATCATGCCACCCAATACGCCAGTACCCATGCTGCGCCTTGCGGCAGCGCCAGCGCCAGTGGCAAATGCCAGCGGAATTATGCCAAGTACAAATGCCATCGAAGTCATAATAATGGGCCTAAATCGCAGCTTAGCGGCTGCAAACGCCGCTTCGGCAGGCGGCATGCCTTGCTCCATTTTTTGACTGGCAAATTCTACAATTAAAATGGCATTTTTTGCTGCCAAGCCAATCAGCGTAATCATGCCGACTTGAAAGTAAATATCGTTGGGCATACCGCGAAATAGCACCGCCAACAATGCACCCGTTAATGCAAATGGCACTGCCATAATGACCGCTAATGGCAAAGCCCAGGTTTCAAACTGCGCTGCCAAGATTAAAAACACCATCACAATCGCAAAGCCAAACGCAAATAGTGCCGCATTACCCGTGCGTTTTTCTTGGTAGGCTTGCGCGGTCCAAGCCATTTGATATCCTTCAGGTAAATTAGCTTTAGCCAGCGTTTCTACCGCTTTTATCGCGTCGCCAGAGCTTATACCTGGCGCGCCGCTGCCGTAAATTTTAGCCGATAGTAAGCCGTTATACCGCTCTAGCTGTTCTGCACCCACAATGCTGCTGATTTTACTCAAAGCAGAAAGTGGAATCATGTTGCCATTGGGACTGTCAGGCGTTGGCTGACTGCGTACGTAGACTTTGCCTAAATCTTCTGGTTTCATTCTAAATTCAGGCTCGGCCTGCAATTGCACACGATACGTACGGCCACTACGGTTAAAATCGTTCACGTAAAGCGAGCCCATGGTGCTTTGCAGCGTGGCATAAATATCCGCAATTTTAACGTTTTGCGAAATCGCTTTCGCTTCGTCAACTTCCACCATTAATTGTGGCACAGTTGGCCTAAAAAACGTGTTAAGGCCTGTTAACTTAGGCTCTGCGTGCATCGCCTCAATAAAACCATTGGTAACAGCAGCCAGCTTAATTGGGTCGGTATCTTGCTTGCTTTGTACATATAACTCAAAACCGCCCGCAGAGCCAAGCCCGCGAAT
>JANOWA010000347.1:0-8135 GCA_031417675.1 Methylotenera sp. | reverse complement strand
ATTCAAGAGAAAAAAGTGCGTACCGTGGGTGGTACGGCCGAGGAAAGCGTGGATGTACGCATTATTAGTGCCACTCATAAAAACTTAAGCACGCTCATGGAGCAAGGCTTGTTTCGGCAAGATTTGTATTACCGCCTAAATGTGATCCAACTAAAAATGCCGGCTTTAAGAGACCGCCCAGAAGATATTCCAGAATTGACACAAAAACTGCTGCAAAAATTATGTGCTGCGCAGTCGATTACTGTGCCTAAATTGGAAGAAAACGCAGCCAAACTCATTACAGAACGCCATTTTGCAGGCAATGTGCGCGAGCTGGAAAACATGCTAGAGCGTGCGCTGGCGATGTGTGATGGCCAAACGATTAATGCGGATGATTTATTGTTGGGTACTGAGCCGCCCACCAAAACAACCATTAAACCAGATGCAGAAAAACATGGATTTGTACCCAGCCGCAATTTAGAAATTGGCTTGCCAGAATACTTAGAAGACATCGAAAAACGCGCCATTATAAAGGCGCTAGAAAAAGCCAACAACAACAAAACCGCAGCGGCTAAATTGCTGGGTGTAAGCTTTAGAACGCTTAGATATCGTCTTGCCAAGCTGGGTTTGGCAAAAGATGAAGACGGCGACTTAGAAGACGAAGAACTGACTTAGCGCTGACTTAAGCCTAGCTTAATCCGATAATCAAGCCTGCTAAATGTAATCGCCAAGCTAACTTAATGCAATAAATAAATAGGTTACGTACAGCGCGCCATTGACCATTAAATGCCACACGCGAATACCACCTTTAGCCATTAAATAACGCATCCATAGTGCGGCAATAAGCGTGATGATAATACCTGCAATTACCTCTTTACGTGGCTGCCACGGCGTTAGCATTATACCAATCGCGGGCAACAAAGTGCCTTGAAACACCATCGCACCGGTAATGTTACCAAACGCTAGCGTGTCTTTGCCTTTGCGAATCCATAAAATGCTATTCACTTTTTCGGGCAATTCGGTCGCGATGGGAATAATCAATAAAGACAGCATTAAGGCTGAAATACCTAATAGCTCGGAAGCCGCTTCTACGCCATTTATAAAGCCTTTTGCGCCCGCAATCAGCAAACCTAAACCAATCAATAGTTGCAAAATAATGGTTGCAGTATTGGTTGGAATACCGAGTTTATTCAAAAACATGTCTGATTCTGCCTCTGTTGCATGGCCTTCTTCTACCAAGTCTTTAGACGCGCGAATGGTTTGCCAAACGTAAACCACGTAAGTTAAAATCATTAATAAGCCCATACCGTAACGCGCGGCTAAATTGGTGTGCGGGATATATAAAGCCGCTGCCGCAAACACAAATGCGGCGATAAAAAAGTTTAAATCGCGCGTTAAGCCTGTACGTTCTGGGCGCAAATGGCCATTTAAAGTGCGGCGTTTTAATACCGAAGCCGCCATTAAGCACACCGATAACGTCGCTAGCATGAGCGGCGCACCTAAAATTGCACCTACGCCAATTTCGTTATTAGTAGCAGTATTGCTGGTGCCTGCAAAAATCGCCAACAGTGGCACCATGGTTTCGGGCAAGGCAGTGCCTACGGCGGCAAATATTGAGCCTGTCACGCCCTCTGAAATACCTAATTTTTCGCCTAAATGCTCCAGCGCGTTGGTAAACACCTCTGCTGCAATTAAAATCACAATTAACATAGCGAATAGCTGCGCAAAAACCATTTTTTACCTTTACAATTAAAACTACAATTAAACTGTGATGTATAAACTCTTGAATAGCTTCAATTTTAACCGATATCGCCACTATTTGCATGCCAAAACCAATATTACGCATTGATAGCGCTGGCTTTATTAATGCTGCCACACAAATTGCCTCGCCTAATTTTGACGCGCGACCAGAAGCTGAAGTTAGCATGATTGTGATTCACAACATTAGCCTGCCACCCAATGAATACGGTGGTACTGGCGTGGTGCAGCTTTTTACCAATGTGCTAAATCCTGATGAACATCCTTATTATGCCCAGATTCACACGCGCAAGGTTTCGTCGCATTTTTTCATTCGGCGCGATGGCGAGCTGGTGCAATTTGTCTCTTGCCTGCAACGCGCTTGGCACGCTGGCGTGTCACAATGGCAAGGGCGTGAACGTTGCAACGATTTCTCGGTCGGAGTAGAGCTTGAGGGTAGTGACTTTGAAGCGTTTGAAGCGGCGCAATATAAAACGCTAAACAATTTAATTAAAGTGTTAAAAAAAACCTATTCTATACAACACATTCTAGGACATTCTGATATCGCACCTGGCCGCAAAACTGACCCTGGGCCATATTTTGAGTGGCAAAAATTAAAAAATGACAACTCTACAGAAACCAACTAATGCATAAAATTTTGGCTTACTTTTTCATCGGTTTATTGAGTCTTTTTCTGGCAGCTTGCGGCAGTAAAGACGGTAAAACCGATGATAAATCCACTAGTAAAGATGGCGACAAAAAAGGGGCTAAAGCCACCTTAGTCACGGTGACCAAAGTCCGTAATCAAGCCTTAGAAACCACGCAAGTTGCGATTGGCACGCTAGAAGGCTTAATTAGCCCAACCGTGGGCGCTGAAGTGGCTGGCCAAGTGTTAAAATTTCATGTGGTTACAGGCCAGCAAGTGAAAGCGGGGCAATTGATTGCCACACTGGATGCAAGCGACTTTGGCATGCTACGCAACGAGCAACAAGCCGAAATTGCGCGTATTCAGGCACTCATCGATAACCAAGCCAAAACAGTGGAGCGTAGCCAAGTATTGGTGAATAAAAATTTCATCTCAAAAAATGCGGTAGATAACGATATTTCACAGCAAAAAGTGCTACAACAGCAATTAGCAGCCGCCAAAGCACGCATGGGTAGCATTAACCACGACAGCAACAAAACCCGCGTAGTTGCGCCTGTTAACGGCGTTGTTGAGAAACACTTAGTGAGCCAAGGCGAATTTGTGCGTATTGGCGACCCAATTGTGCAAATTGTTTCTAAACAAAAATTGCGTGCGCATTTACCCTTCCCCGAGCAAATTGCCGCGCAATTTAAGGCTGGCTTAAAAGTACGCTTAACTACACCCACTAGCGATAAAGCGGTTGAAACGACTATTCACGAACTGAAACCGATGGTAACTGAAGGCAGCCGCAGTATTGATATTATTGCGGATATTGCTGAAGGCGCGCCAGGTTGGCAGCCAGGGGCTAGCGTCACAGGAACTGTGGTGCTTGGCAAAAGTGCCGCTGCCATGATGATACCCGAGCAAAGCCTAATATTGCGCCCCGCGGGCGAGGTGGTATATGTGGTGCGCGACAATGTGGCATACCAAGCTGTGGTAAAAACGGGTTTACGCCAAAATGGCTTGATAGAAGTGATAGAAGGTTTGCAAGAAAACGATGTGATTGTGGTGGATGGCGCAGGGTTTTTAACAGACAAAACGCCTGTTAAAGTAAGCAACAGACACTAAAATTTAAGGCATCCACCTAAAAATTCAAAGTTCTAAATCAGGCAAGGCGCGTGTAAAAAATTATGACGCGGCATATGTTTGAATATGTAAGGAGTAATTTTTTGCACGCAACACAGCATGATGACGAAGTTTGGATTTTTAAATGACGCTGCCAGAACTATCCATTAAACGCCACGTCCTTGCATGGATGCTCTCTGGCGTCATTATTTTATTCGGCCTAATCGCCTATCAGCGCATCGGCGTCGATCGTATTCCTGCGATTGATTTCCCTGTGATTATGATTAGCACTACCTTGCGCGGTGCGAATCCTGATGTGGTAGATACCAGCATCACCAGCATCATTGAATCCGCTATCAACACCACACCAGGTATCGATCATATTCAATCCGCCTCGTCGCCTGGCGTATCAAGTATTAGCATTACCTTTGCGCTGGGCAAAAATATCGATGTCGCCTATAACGAGGTGCAATCGAAGGTGAATCAAGTTTTAAAACGCTTGCCGACTGATACCGACCCGCCAACGGTGCAAAAGGTAGATACCAACGCATCACCCGTGATTTGGCTGGCCTTAAGCGGCGATCGTACCATTCAGCAACTCAATTTATACGCCAACAATATCCTCAAGAAAAAATTCGAAACCATACAAGGCGTCGGCGAAGTGCAGCTTGGCGGGCGGCGCGATCGTGTGATTCGCGTTATCGTCAACCCTGCGCGCATGGCGGCTTACAAGCTTACTGCTAGCGATTTAACCGCTGCATTTAATCGTGAGCATGTGCAGCTTGCAGGTGGATTTTTAGTCAGCCAACAAGCCGAACAATTACTCAAGCTTGATTTGGAGTTTCACAGCACGCAAGAACTGGCCGATTTAATTATCAACAGTAAAGCAGGCGCGCCAATTCGCCTAAAAGATATTGCCACGGTAGAAGATGGCATCACAGATAACAGGCAAATTGCGCGCTACAACGGCAAACCGACGGTGGGTTTGGGCATGGTAAAAATTGCCAATGCCAACACGGTGGAAATTATTAAAGAAGTCGAAAAGCGACTTGAGAATGATATTAGGCCCAATTTGCCACCAGGTTTAAGTTTAGATATTTCCACCAACGACTCGATTTTTATCAACCAACTCGTTGCCTCGCTTAAAGAACATTTGGTAGAAGGCACGTTGTTTGCCGCGCTCATTGTACTGATTTTTATGCGCTCATTTAGCTCAACCGTGATGATTTGTTTGGAGATTCCTGTTTCGCTTTTGGGCGCAATCGCAGTGATGTATTTTGCGGGTTATACCTTTAATAGTATGACGCTGCTCGCCTTGTTGCTGCTCATCGGCGTGGTGGTAGATGACGCGATTGTAGTGCGTGAGAGCATTTTACGGCATATGTCGGGCGAGGCCGATATGCGCTTAACTGATGTCGATTTTAATAATCGCGCAGCGGTTGCCGCCTTTCGCACCAAGGCCACGCAAATTTGCAGCAACGAGGTGGTATTTGCCGTGCTGGCGTCATCGGCATCGCTGGTGTGTATATTCGCACCCGTTATTTTTATGGATGGCATTATCGGCATGTTTTTTAAATCGTTTGCCGTTGTCGTTACATTCGGAGTATTAGTTTCGCTATTTGTGTCGCTCACGCTCACGCCTATGCTATGTTCGCGCTACCTTAGCATTAAGCCCACTGATAACGCGTTTTACAGGCTATGTTCAGCGGGCTTAAATAAGCTGGATGGTATTTACAAAAAACTGCTTCAGTTCTCATTAACGCATCGCGCATTGGTGTTGATTGTAACCGCGCTATTTGTTGGCTTTGCAGGCTTTTACACACTCAAAAATGTCGAGAAAGATTTTGTGCCAGAAGCCGATGAAGGCAGTTTTAGCGTCAGCATTAAAACGCCGCTTGGCTCAAGTTTGGCCTATACCGATTCGCGCATGAAACTGGTCGAATCGACTATCGCCAGCCACAAAGATGAAGTCGCCAGCTACTTCGCCACCATTGGTGCGGGTTCTCGTGGGCAGGTCAATCAAGGCAATATTAATGTGCGGCTTAAACCCAAAGAAGAGCGCAGCATTAGCCAACAAAAACTAGTAAAAATATTAAAAAAAGAATTTGAAAATATCCCTGGCGTCAATGCTAGCGCCTCTGCATCGTCTATTGCACGCGGTCAACGCTCAGAGAAATTGCAATTCAACTTAACAGGCAATAACTTAGACGAAATCGGTCGACTCTCGCAGGTGGTGCGTCAAGCCTTAAGCAATAATGACAAAATAGGTAAAGTTGATGTGGACGTACAGCTCGATTTGCCACAACTTATTATGCAGATTGATCGCACCCGTGCTGCCAATCTTGGCCTAAGCGCAAGCGACATCGCAACTGCAGTTTCGTTATACGCGGGCGGCATCAACGTGGCCAAATATAATGACACCGTCAGCGACGGCCAACGTTATGATATTCGCCTAAAAGCCAGCGATGACGAGCTAAAAAGTGCGGCTGATTTAAGCAAAATTTACCTGCGAGCCAGTAACGGCGAGCTAGTTCGCTTGGATGCGGTTGCCAGCTTTAAAGCCGAGCTTGGCGCGGCAGTAATCGGCCGCTACGATTTGCAATACGCAGTGAATTTTTACGCCAACCCCAATGTACCGTTGGGAGAGGCAGTTGATATTGTAAAAGCCACCACCGACAAACTGGTGCCGCCAAGCTATAAAACCAAATTTACAGGCCAAGCCGAAGAGTTTGGCAAAACTATGAAAAACATGAAGTTCGTATTTTCACTCGGCTTTTTGCTGCTGTATATGGTGCTGGCCAGCCAATTTAACTCGTTTATTCAACCACTTGTCATTATGCTGGCACAGCCACTGGCGATTATTGGCGGGCTAATTGCACTGCTGATTACTGGCGATACGCTGAATATTTACTCGATGATTGGCTTGGTATTGCTGATTGGTTTAGTCGCCAAAAACTCCATTTTGCTGGTCGATTTAACTAATCAATTACTCGAAAAAGCTGTGAATGCAGGCGAAAAGCTGAACAAAACAACCATCAATGCCGCTTTGTCTGAAGCCTGCCCAATCAGGCTGCGCCCCGTACTCATGACCTCACTCACCATCATCCTCGCGCTGTTGCCCGCCGCTATTGGCTTAGGCGCAGGCAGCGAAACCAACAAACCACTGTCAGTTGCTATTATCGGCGGTATGATTTCATCGACTTTGCTGACTTTAGTCGTCGTGCCAGCCGCGTATTCGTTGGTGATGAGTGGTATGCAAAAGTTCAAGTGGTTAGGCAACCACTAATATGTGTAAACAAGTTATAACTTGTGACTTGGAAAATCTTGTGAGTCTACTTAAACCAAGGATACAACCATGGCGTACTATGACAATTGTGGTTGATGGGGTTGATTATTCGGGAAAATCGACTCTCTCACGTTTTTTATCTTGGCAATTAAGTATGCCTACAATTGAAACTGATCTTGCATTCATCAATTCAAAGGATGCAAAAGACAATGATCCTCCAGTCCATGATGTTGGACTTATTAATCGACTAATAAAAATGCGTCATGACATGAATAGGCCAGTAATAGTCGAAGGTGTGTTTATGTTAAAGCTTTTCGATCAGCTTCATATACAACCAGAAATACTAATTCGGGCAAGTTGTGTAAGTTCACCACGCACAGGCTCTTGGCCAATTGCTTTTGCTAAATATGTACGTGAATATCCACGATCTACTGAACCAGACTACAAATATGAGTGGTAGCATTAATGCAATATTGCTGACTCATTACTCAAATATTCAATCAATCGCTAACTTTCTCACCTCAACCAACTTCGCCAAATACTGCAAATTTAGCCCTTCTATTTTTGGCTGCCACAAATCTGATTTAACAGGAAAATCGGCAAATTCGCCCGTACGCTTGTAGCCAAGCCGCTCGTAAAACGCAATCAACTCGTGCCGAATCGAAATCACCGCCATGTGAAAGCCCACCACACGCCATTCGCGCAAGCAAATAGCCTCTGCTGCTTGAATAAGCGTTTTGCCATAGCCCTTGTTTTGCAAGCTGGGCTTAACGGCTATCATGCCAAAATGTACGGTATCTTTAAAGGCTAGCTCTTGCCATTCGCAACAGATGGTGGCGACAATTTCGTCTCTATAAACGCCGATTAAAATAAAAGTATTATCGCGTTTGATAGTTTTGCCGATTTCTGAGGTGGTGGTGCGCAGGCCATCTAAAATATCGGCTTCGGTTGTCCAGCCTTTACGGCTGGTCTCGCCGCGGTAGGCAGAGTTGATGAGTTTTGCGATGGCTTCGGCATCGACCAGTTCGGCTTTGTAAAAATTGAGCATGAGATTATCGCTATTTGTAGACTTCTCGCCGATGTGCAACACGTACTACCAGTATGACGAGTTGCGCATTTTGTACCTCGTAAACAATGCGGTAATCGCCTATGCGAATACGGCGTAGACCAAAAAACTCTCCCTTAAGCACGCTACCTGCATTGGGGTTAGTTTTTAGCTTATCAATGGCTTCGATTAAGCGCGTTCTTTGCGCCAAATCAATTCTTGAGAGTGCTTTTATAGCACTTTGTTTAATGCTAATGATATACATGATTTAGTGCTGATTAAGTAGTTCTTGCTTGGCTACATCCCAATCTAAGACGGCATCGGCATGGTCTTTTAAT
>JANOWA010000346.1:0-2853 GCA_031417675.1 Methylotenera sp. | reverse complement strand
CGAACGCAACCTATTAAACATCGACGAACTCTCTACCAATGTGAATAGCCTGCGTAAGCTGTTCGAGATTTTTGAACGCCGCACTTCACTGATGGCGCTACTCGACAACAGCCAGCATGCGGAAGGCATACAAATATTTATAGGTGGCGAAAGTGGTTATTTAGCGCTTGATGAATGCAGCATGATCACCGCGCCGTATGAAGCGGATGGCCAAGTGGTCGGAACTTTAGGCGTCATCGGTCCAACTAGAATGGCTTATGAACGCGTGATACCGATTGTGGATGTGACGGCGAAATTGTTGTCTAGCGCACTTTCTAATCATTAAAAAAATATGGCTAATCACTAAAAAACAGGATAATTATTAAACATTAGGTTTAAGATAAATTTAGTTTTAAAATTCAATTCTAAAACTAAAAATATTTTTTACTCACTGGAATAATTTAATGCTAAAAAACGACAAATTTGTTGGTTACTAGAGTGAGCACCACTGTGAAAAATTTCCCTGTTATTTGTGTCGGAGGCTCAGCCGGTGGCCTAGATGCTTATATCAGATTATTGGAAAATCTACCTTCTGATATGGGTGTTGCAATCGTTATTGTTAATCATGTAAGAACGATGCCCACGTTATTGCATGAAATTCTACCTAAACACACAACAATGCAGGTCAATCTAATCACTGAAGATTTATATATTGAACAAAATCAAGTATACATCATCCCCCCTAATAGAGATTTACATGTTCTTCACGGAAAGTTTCAGCTTAAACCGATATCAAAACCCAGAGGCTGGCCTGACGTGATTACTGTTTTTCTACGCTCATTGACTGACTATTGGAAGGGTAAATTAATTGCTGTGATTGTTTCTGGCTACGATGGTGACGGCGCCGCCGCACTATGTGAGATAAAAGAAGTTGGCGGCATTACAATCGCGCAAAAATTGAGTACAGCCACCCAGCCCGATATGCCTGAGAGTGCGATTGATAGTGGATGTATTGATTTTGTATTGTCGCCAGAAGATATTGCTAAAAAAATTATTGAAATTACAACCTAAGTTTAAACTTTAAACTCTTGAATTTTAAACCATAGCTGCGTTATTCATGCATTAAAGCGCAACCATTAAAACCCCACTGTTAAACCGCATCTGTTAAATCAAATTCAACCCAAAACATACTGCCTTTTCCTACAGTGCTTTCCACGCCTATTTCTCCACCCATTAACTCTACAATCCGTTTAGATACTACCAGCCCTATTCCTGTGCCTTCTTCTTCGCTAGATTCCTTGCCAAGCCGATTAAAAGGCTGAAAAAGTTGTGCCATGTTTTCAATCGTTAATCCTTCGCCAGTGTCCTCTATACAAATACGAATACGCTGATTACTTTTTTCACTATAACTCACCGTAACAGAGCCATTAGGCTTATTGTATTTAATGGCATTGGATAATAGGTTAACAAAAACTTGCTTCATTCTAACTCGGTCAGCTTTTACACAATAAGTGTCCACAGCTTGTGGAAATAGCATGTTAATACCACGCTGCTGCGCTTGGTGTTGCAACATATCTTCGGCATCATTTAATACTTCAGCTAAAGATAACCTCTCAATATGCAGTACAACCTTACCAGATTCGATAACCGCTAAATCGAGTATTTCGTTTATCAACTCTAGTAAATACCAGCCAGCCTTTAAGATTTGCTCGACATTTTTCTGTTGCGTCATTGTCGGCGGCGGCGCGCCACATTCTATTAGTTGGGCAAACCCCAGAATAGCATTTAGCGGTGTGCGCAGCTCGTGACTCATGCTAGATAAAAATTCTGATTTTGCAAGATTGGCTTTATCTGCGATTAGTTTAGCCTCTTGTAACGCGTACTCAGATTGTTTTCGTGCGCTAATATCGCTTAAAACCACACGTAATTCCTGCTCAGTATCCAAGTCGGTATCCAAGCTATTATCAGCATCGCTACTGTAAGCATTGGCAAGCGTAATCACCAAATTAGCCCAAAATGTGGTCAAATCACTTTTTACTATTTGCAAATCAAACGATTGTGGGTCACCGCTTTCCATCAGTTTTTTATGGTTTAAATAATAAATATCCTGATCTGCTTTTAAAATTAGCCTAGACAGCGGCTGTTTGATCAGCGAGCCGCGCGTCATGCCAAGCAAATTGGCAACCGTTAAATTAGCTTGTTGAATTGCACCGTGTGCGTTAAGCGTTAAATAGCCAATTGGCGCCAAATCATACAAATCAAAATAGCGGGTGCGAACAATATCAAGCGCAATATGCGATTCGCGCAATTCTTCATTCTGCATTTCTAGTTCAATTTGATGCACTTGTAATTCATGCAATAAGCTTTCGGTGGTTTCTGGTGGCAAGGTACTAGGCAATGGTGCGTCGGTTTTTTTCTTAAAACTTGCTTCGGCTTTAGCCCTTAGCCTTTGCCAAGTGCTTTCTTTAGAAAACGCGGTTTTAGGCGGCTTAATTGGACTATTCATGCTACTTTTTCGCCTAACAAGCGCTCGGTAGTGGCAATTGCATACACATCGCCACTTTCGTTAATTAAAGCGGTGGATATGATTGAAACTTTTAAAATGACGCCTTGTTTGTTTATGCGCTGGGTTAAATAAGGTTCCAAAATTTTAGCTTGGCTGAGTTGTTTTAGTTTTGCCAAGGCTTTTTCGCGCAAATCTTGTGGAATTCTATCGCGCACGTTTATTTTTAACGCCTCAATTTCACTCCATCCATACATTCTCACTGCGCCAGGATTCCACGCCAGTGTTTGACCAGTCATGCTTTGCACCGTAATCGCATCGTGCGCATCTCGCACCACTACCGCCAAGCGTAACAAATCGTTGGCTTTATC
>JANOWA010000345.1:0-4928 GCA_031417675.1 Methylotenera sp. | reverse complement strand
CTTTGATTGTTAACCAGTATGCTAAAGCGAATAATTGCCATGATGACGACCCTTTTATTATTAAATGAATAAAATAATGCTTGGTTTAGTTAATTTACTTGCGGCAGAGTATGGTTAGTTATTCAGCCTACGTGGGTTACGTAAAAAATTACCCATGGGCATGTTTACGAGATTTTGGAAGTGACTTTAGCGAAATTAATTGAACTTGAGCCCAAATAAGATATTCACCAAGGGGACGTTGCAACATGTCGCTTTCAGCCCAAATAGCATCTTGTTCGTGGCCCGCACTCACTTTAGAGAAATGCCATCCCGTCCCTCCTAAAAGACCCACAATTTCTTCAAGTCCATTCTCAAAAGGAAGCGGGACATCAAAGTCAATTAGTACCATGTTAGAACCTGAAACTTTTGGATAAGGCTCAATATTGTAATCAAAGAAAATTCCAATAGGTGACATCATTTTTTTTATCTGCCCAATAAGTTTATGAATATCTTCTATTTCAAGCTCTAATACAACCATACGAAATACCAATCGAATATGTTTTTCCATAATTAATGTGTAATCTTTCCAGACCAATCAACGTTGAGATGACTTTTATCTTTCAGTTGAACATCCCACTCAAAATGCTCACCTTTCGTTACTGATCGACCTTGCGTCCATTCACGTCCATATTTATCCAAATAGCCCCCTCTGTTACCCTTTTGCAAAGGTTCAGAAGGATTCCAGTTTTTTGGTGGTTCAAAATTGACATCACCCTTAGTTGGTAGTTTCTTGTCATTAAGAACTTCATTTATTTTATCTTGCCGCTTTTCTGCACGACTTTTATCTTTATCGCCGCCACCCTCAGGCAACATACCGCCTGGCGTTGCTGCCGCTGACGTTCCAGTCAATACTGATGATATATCTTCACCCTTGTCAGTTCTATTTTGCTGAATAGCATGCTGCAAGATCTCATGTAAATAAATTACACTTGCTGTGGCTAAAAAAGCAACACCAACATAAACTACCAGTCCTGCGACCCGCCCCATCAGAATCCACAAACTTATACGGGTTATTATTACCATACGCATAGCGGTTGTGGCTGTGTATATTGGCGTCACTCACCCCTACTGGGTCCATGCCCATAAACCGACCCAGCATCGGATCGTAATAACGTGATCCAAAGTAGCTTAAGCGACTATCAGCATCTTGAGACTTACCTGCAAACCAGCGTTTATATGTTATAGCCAGCTTAGTTTATTTTTTGGGCGTAGGCAAGCAAGCTTTCTGTTAAAATATTATATATAAAATTAATCTCAAGCTTCTTTACCGTTTATGCAAAACAGCCAACCTTTAAGCCCAAATTTTCTTAGTTTACGTGGTAGCCCTGCTTTATCTCAGTTTCGCCTCGAAAAACTTTACGCCTCACTAAAACAATCTGCGCCAAATGTTAGCCACATTTATGCAGAGTTTGTGCATTTTGCATTTAGCGACGAACTACTTAGCACCGCACAACAAAACACGCTCAAGCAAATACTTACCTATGGGCCTAAAGCTAGTTTAGAAGCGGCTTCTGGCGAATTATTTTTGGTCATTCCACGTATCGGCACCATTTCGCCGTGGGCATCACGCGCGACGGATATTGCAAAAAATTGTGGTTTAGAAAGTATTTTGCGCATCGAGCGTGGAATTGCCTATTTCGTAAGCACTAGCACTGGCGGGCCTTTGAGCGATGTTGAAAAAAATACATTAAAGGCCGCAATTCACGACCGCATGACCGAGCAAGTGTTTGGCGATTTAAACGATGCGCAAAAGCTGTATCACGCTGCAACGCCCGCCCCGCTTGAGTCTATCGATATTTTAACTGGCGGCAAAACAGCTTTAGAAAAAGCCAATAACGATATGGGCTTGGCACTATCGCCTGACGAAGTCGATTACCTGCTTGAAAACTTCACCAAAATCGGCCGCAACCCGACCGATGTCGAGTTGATGATGTTCGCGCAAGCCAATTCTGAACATTGTCGCCACAAGATTTTTAACGCCGATTGGGTGATTGATGGCGAAGCGCAAGATATTTCACTTTTCGGCATGATTCGTAATACGCATAAGCTTAACCCAGGCCATACTGTCGTTGCTTATTCCGACAATTCTTCGATTGTAGGAGGCCAAAAAACCAAACGTTTTTACCCGCAAAATGGCCAAAATGAAAATATGTATGGGTTTGTGGAAGAAGACATGCATTACTTGATGAAAGTAGAAACGCATAATCACCCTACTGCGATTTCACCTTTCGCGGGCGCGGCTACTGGTGCAGGTGGTGAGATTCGCGATGAAGGTGCAACGGGCATCGGTTCTAAGCCTAAAGCGGGCTTAACAGGCTTTTCAGTATCGAACTTAAATATTCCGAATTTTGTACAACCTTGGGAGTTGTATTGCGGCAGCGCCCCTCTCAACGAAACATCGCCCCCCACCCCAGCCCTCCCCCGCCTGCGGGAGAGGGAGCATAAGGGAGAGCCCATCGATCTCGATGTTGCAGTTAATTCCCCTCTCCTTGCGGGAGAAGGGTTAGGGGTGAGGGCAAAACCGCAAGGCTTTTACGGCAAACCTAGCCGCATCGCCACACCTTTGCAAATTATGACCGATGGCCCGCTGGGCGGCGCGGCTTATAACAACGAGTTTGGTCGCCCCAATATCGCAGGTTATTTCCGCACGTTTGAGCTTGAAAGTAATGGCGAGGTTCGTGGCTACCACAAGCCGATTATGCTGGCGGGTGGCGTGGGTAATATCTCGGCTAATCATTCGCTTAAAAGTGTGATTCCAGTTGGTGCAGCACTCATACAACTAGGTGGACCTGCGATGCTAATTGGCTTAGGCGGCAGCGCTGCCAGCAGCATGGATACTGGCGCTAATACCGAAAATCTCGATTTTGATTCAGTGCAGCGTGGTAACCCAGAGCTGCAACGCCGCGCGCAAGAAGTGATAGACCGTTGCTGGCAACTTGGCGACAAAAACCCGATTGTGAGCATTCACGACGTGGGCGCAGGCGGCATTTCTAATGCTTTCCCCGAGCTAGTCAACGACGCCAAAGTAGGTGCGATTTTTAATTTGCGCGACGTGCATAATGAAGAACCTGGCATGAGCCCACGCGAATTATGGAGCAACGAAGCGCAAGAACGTTACGTGATGGCGGTGTTGCCCGAAAATTTACCAACATTTAAAGAAATATGCGAGCGTGAGCGTTGCCCCTATGCAATTGTAGGTTATGCAACGGAAGAACGTCATTTGACTGTCAAAGACGCTTTTTTTGACAACAAACCAGTCGATATGGATTTAAGCGTTTTATTGGGCAAGCCGCCGAAAATGACGCGCGACGTGAAAAGTGTTACCAAAAAATTAACCACGTTTGACACCAGTAAAATTGACCTCATAGACGCAATTGCGCGCGTATTAAGGCTGCCAGGCGTGGCCGATAAAACGTTTTTAATCACCATTGGCGACCGCAGCGTGACAGGCTTAATCGCGCGCGATCAAATGGTGGGGCCTTGGCAAGTGCCTGTTTCTGACGTTGCGGTTACATTGGCTGGCTATGAAACCAACGTGGGCGAAGCGTTTGCGATTGGCGAACGCGCACCGCTGGCCTTAATTGATGCGCCTGCTTCTGGTCGCATGGCAATTGGTGAGGCGATTACCAATATTGCCGCCGCGCAGATTGACGATATTGCCAACTTAAAACTTTCCGCCAACTGGATGGCGCCTGCTGGCCATGCGGGAGAAGACGCCGCGCTATTTGCCACCGTTAAAGCAGTCGGTATGGCGCTTTGCCCTGCGCTAGGTATTTCGATTCCTGTCGGTAAAGATTCGATGAGCATGAAAACCGTGTGGGAAGATGGTGACGTCAAAAAAACCGTAACTTCGCCCATTTCATTGGTCGTTACCGCATTTGCTAATACGACGGATGCGCGCAAAACGCTGACGCCGCAGCTACGCACCGATGTTGAATCTAAACTGATTTTGATTGATTTGGGCAACGGCAAAAACCGCATGGGCGGCTCATCACTGGCACAGGTTTACGGCCAAATTGGCGACACCGCGCCAGACGTAGACAACCCTGCACAATTAAAAGCATTTTTTGCAGAAATTCAGCGCTTAAATACTGAAAATAAAATTTTGGCGTATCACGATAGAAGTGATGGCGGCTTATTCACAACGCTTGTTGAAATGGCTTTCGCAGGGCGTTGCGGGCTAGATATTGATTTAGCTGAATTAAGCTTAGCCAATACAACTGCCGATGTGACAAGCATGTTGTTTAATGAAGAATTAGGCGCTGTGATTCAAGTACGCGAATCTGATGTTGATGCTATTTTTATTGCACTCAATAATGTAGGCTTAACAGCGTATAAAATCGGCACAGTCACTAATAAAAATGACATTAATATCAACAATAATTGTAATTTTGTGTTTTCTGATACCCGCGTTAATTTACACCGCATGTGGTCTGAAACCACTTACTACATGCAGTCACTCCGCGATAACCCAGTATGCGCGCAACAAGAGTATGACCGCATTCTAAACGACGCAGACGCTGGCTTGCATGTACATACCACATTCGACATCAATGATAACCTTGGTATTCAAAATCATGCTGCACCTTACTTAAATTTAGCGCGCCCACGCATGGCGATTTTGCGCGAGCAAGGCGTAAATGGCCAAGTAGAAATGGCTGCTGCGTTTGATCGCGCGGGTTTTGCCAGTGTGGATGTGCACATGAGCGATGTGATTGCAGGCCGCGTTTCGCTAAAAGATTTTGCGGGTTTAGTGGCATGCGGCGGCTTTAGTTATGGCGATGTGTTGGGCGCTGGCGAAGGCTGGGCGAAGTCAATTTTATTCAATAGTCGCGCTAATGATGAATTTAGCGCATTTTTTAATCGCAGCGATTCTTTCGCGCTGGGTG
>JANOWA010000344.1:0-2581 GCA_031417675.1 Methylotenera sp. | reverse complement strand
CTCAAGCCAATGCTGCCATCGGCATGGTCTAGCTTTACGTTGTTGCATTTTAGCGTGCGCAAATGGCCGCGCGCTTTCATCACCAGCGGGCGAATGCGCTCTAGCGATAGCACCTCTTTTGCCACTTTTGAGAGTACAGCTGTTTGGTAGCCGCAACCGGTGCCAATCTCCAGCACTTTGTTTAGCTGTTTGCCATTGCGTAAAATCTCGGTCATACGCGCCACAATATAAGGTTGCGAGATGGTTTGGCTGTAGCCAATCGGCAGCGACACATCCTCATATGCGCGCGTTGATAAGGCTTCATCTACAAATATATGGCGGGGAATTTCACCAATAGCCGATAAAACCACTTCATCTTTAATACCCTGTTCGCGCAGTCGGGTGAGCATGCGCTCACGGGTGCGGGTGGAGGTCATGCCAATACCTGCGGTCGGTTTTAATAGGCTTGGTTTAACGAGTGCCATGTTATTACTTAAGCCAATCTTGGGTTAACCAATTGTTAAGTTCGGCCATTTGCGTGTATTTGGTTAAATCGACTTGAATGGGCGAAATTGACACCATGTTTTGCGAAACCGCATAAAAATCAGTGCCTTCGCCGCCGTCATTCGGCTTGCCTGCCGCACCCACCCAGTACACGGTATCGTTGCGCGGCGTTTTTAGTTGAACCACAGGCTCGGCCTTGTGGCGCTTGCCCAGCCGCGTGATGGCGCTACCTTTTAAATCAGCATAAGGCACATCTGGTACGTTAACATTCAGCAAAGTGGGTGAGGTAAAACCGGTCTTAATGTAATGTTGCACCAGTTCAACCGCCACCCGTGCTGCCGTTTCAAAATGCATCGCGTTATGTTGCGACATGGAAAAAGCCAGTGATGGAATATCCAGCAAATAGCCCTCCATCGCGGCCGCCACTGTGCCGCTATAAATGGTGTCATCGCCCATATTTGCACCATCATTAATGCCCGAAATCACCATGTCTGGCATCTCGCTCATCAAGCCAGTTAATGCGATATGCACGCAATCAGTTGGTGTGCCATTGACATAAAAAAACCCGTTGCTGGCTTTTTTAACGCTTAAAGGGCGGTCTAAAGTGAGCGAGTTGCTGGCGCCGCTGCGATTACGCTCTGGCGCGACCACAGTGATATCGGCAATTTTGGCCAAGTGTTCTGCTAAAATAATTAAGCCTGGCGCAAAATAGCCATCGTCGTTTGATAATAGTATTTTCATACGTGGTTATAAAGCCAAGATTCTCATAGACTCATTATAATTGAAGCGCGGATTATTGCGGTGTATGACGGGTGAGTTTTGCGTAATAAATCGCGCAGATAAAAAATAGTAGCGTTAATGCCACTTCTACCAGCGCCAATTTGGCCGATAGCCCAGTATCTGCCCACGCGCGTACCACGCCTTCGGTAAAGTAGAGCAGTATAAACATGCTCGCCCATTGGTAGGTGTAGCGCTTGCCTTTGAGGATGCCGAATAGCGGCAATAGCAGCGGCACGGCTTTTAGCATTAGTAAGGAGCCACCAGGCTTAAGTGGCGCGAATATCGTTTCCCAAGCCAAGCATAAAAATATTAAAGCGATCAGGCTAGAACCCGCACCAATCCTTAATGGGCTTAAAACTCCCTCTCCCCTTGTTGGAGAGGGCTGTGGAGAGGGAGTGATGCTCATGCCCGCGCCACTTTACTTAAAGCGATAAAAGCCATACGGGCAGAATTTGCATCAAAAATAGGCGATTCAAAATTAAAGCGCAATATTTTAATCTCGTCACTAATAACCGCTTCAATATCAAATCCATCGCAATCTACGCCAATTAAAGTGGCTGCATCTGGCTTAACAGCATAAAAATGCTGGCAATATTGCAACATGCTATCAACATGGTCAGCATTCATGTGTTCTATCATGCTGGTTTCTAGCGCTGCGATGGTTGCCGATTGCTCAGCGTTATTTAAATCAACCAATTCATCACCTGTCATCCATCTCATCTTACCAAAGCCCGCAATATAGCGCGCTTGGGCGATATTAATGCGGTAAAACTGAAAGTCATGCATAGCCAAATAACCAATCGATTCTGGAAAGTAACGACAATAACGCGCCATTAAATCGGCATCGTTTTTATCAATTTGTTCGGCCTCACCAATCAGCGTTAAGCGGCCATTGGCGTGTAAATCTTCAGCAGACTTTAAATTGTCCGATTGAAACACTAAAAGCGATACTTTTGGGTTGGCAATGATGTTTTTGGTGTGCTCGGCAATGCTGCTAATTAACAAAATCGGCTGGCAATTATGATCTAGTACAAAAGGCATTACCGAGCCAAACGGGTAACCTTCAAACTTGACTGAGAAGCTTGATAAAACGCCGCTGCGCGTGCTGCGTAAAAACTGTCTTGCTTCAGATGCTAAACTCATACAGATAATTTCAATGCAGTTTCAGCCAAGCGCTTTCCTAAAGCGATACATAATTTTTTTTCATCATCTGTGATTTTTTTGTCATCCATCGCGCCGCCTACATGGCTCGCCCCATAAGGCGTGCCGCCACTTTGCGTAGATGCTAAACTGGGTTCAGAATACGGCAAACCGACTA
>JANOWA010000343.1:0-5529 GCA_031417675.1 Methylotenera sp. | reverse complement strand
ACCGCAGCACGCTCGGCATCGTTAATTGACCCAATTCGGCTTTGCGGCGGAATAATAAATGTGCGCTCCACAGGTGTTGGAATGCCTTTTTCATCCAAAAAAGAAACCAGCGCCTCGCCCACACCAAGCTCGGTAATGGCGGTGGCCACATCCACTTTTGGGTTAACACGAAACGTTTCGGCAGCCGCAGCAACCGCTTTTTGATCGCGCGGCGTAAAAGCGCGCAAAGCATGCTGCACGCGGTTGCCCAGCTGACCCAGCACAATATCTGGCACATCTAAAGGATTCTGTGTGACAAAGTAAATGCCAACACCTTTTGATCGTATCAGCCGCACCACTTGCTCAATTTTTTGTAATAAAACAGGCGGTGCATCAGTAAATAGTAAATGCGCTTCATCAAAGAAAAATACCAATTTTGGTTTCTCTAAGTCACCGACTTCTGGCAACTTTTCGAACAGCTCGGAAAGCAACCACAGCAATAGCGTAGCATAGACACGTGGCGAATTAAATAGCTGATCGGACGCCAAAATATTAATCACACCGCGGCCTTGCGCGTCAGTTTGCATCAAATCGTCTAAATTAAGCGCGGGCTCGCCAAATAATAAATCACCGCCTTCGGTTTCAACCTGCAATAACGCCCGCTGTAGCGCGCCAACGCTAGCGGCCGAGATATTGCCATACGCTGTTTGATATTCTGCTGCATGTTCAGCCGCGTGCTGGCTCATGGCGCGCAAATCTTTTAGATCCAGCAGCAACCAACCTTTATCATCGGCAATTTTAAAAATACTATTAATCACACCAGCCTGCACGTCGTTAAGATTTAACATGCGCGCTAACAATAACGGACCCATTTCGGCGATTGTCGTGCGTACGGGGTGACCTTTTTTGCCAAACACATCCCACAATGTTACTGGTGCAGCCTGTGGTTTAAAATCAGTTAAACCAAGCTGCGCCACGCGCGCATCCACTTTTGGGTTGCCGCCACCCGCTTGGCTCATGCCAGCTAAATCGCCTTTTACATCGGCCATAAAAACGGGCACACCAATGGCAGAAAAACCTTCTGCAAGGGATTGCAATGTCACGGTTTTACCCGTGCCAGTTGCGCCAGCAATTAAGCCATGGCGATTGGCCATTTTTGGTAAAATATACTGAAAAACGTCTGATTTTGCGATGCGGATGGGCTCTGCCATATATTCAACTTATTATTTGTAGTTTAGATTAACTAAAGTATAAACCAAGCAACCATTTATTACTGATGAAATTAGCCTATTTGCTTTGCAAATAAAAAAACCCGCACTAAGGCGGGCTTTTCATTACGTAAAATTTATCACAAATTATTAAGGGATCAACACCGTATCTATCACATGAATAACACCGTTAGATGCCTTAATATCGGTAGCGGTAACGTTAGCATTATTCACCATTACACCTTTATCGGTAGTAATTTTTAAGACTTTACCATTTACAGTTGGCGCATCGCCGGCTTTAACATCCTTTGCCATCACGGCTGCTGGCACCACATGGTAAGTTAACACTGCGGTTAGCTTAGCTTTATCTTTCAGCAGTGCTTCTAAATCTGCTTTGGGTATTTTTGCAAACGCGGCATCAGTTGGTGCAAACACGGTAAAAGGGCCTTTGCCTTTTAACGTTTCAGCCAAACCAGCGGCTTTAACAGCGGTAACAAGCGTGCTAAAGTTGCCAGCTGCTACGGCAGTATCAACAATATCTTTTTCGCCAGCAAGATGATGATCGGCCAGTGCCACAGATGATGAGATTAAGAAAACAGAACCAATAAATAAAGATAAAAAATTGCGTTTCATTTGAGAGTCTCCTAACTAGATTTGTGAAAACTATTCAACACAAATTGTCTGTAGTTATTTTCAGAATAGAAAAATCACTACTTGAAGTAGGCAAACTTAATTTTAAAAAGTTCTTATTAAATCAACTGTTTGAGCAATAAATAGCAGGGAACTAAAGTAAAAAAACGCAACTTAAGTGATATTAAATATCAGACTTGTGCAATTTATCTTTCAATTATTAATGGAGCTAGACACCATTAATTTGCGGCAGCCTTGATTAAACAGGGCATCTGTGTGTAAGCTTGGCGTATGTACAGCACCTGTATACTGATTCGACAAAATAATCGGCTTATTACCTAGCGATTAAGGCGTAGACTCAATGAACGAGGCAGTGACCAACAATGGCCATACCCTGCTGATTAAAGAAAAATCAACAGAGCCAGTCTTGGTTGGTTTCATTAAATCTCGCCTTTACGCGCTTTGCTCATCAGCAATATCAGCGCATCTTCTAATTGTTGGGCTGATTTTTGTGCGCGTTCAGTGGGGTTTTTAATGCTTTTTAGATCAAAAGTGGGGCGATCTAAACCGAGAAATAGCTTGAGCTTTTTATTCGCATCAGGCTTTTCATACAGCGCAATACGGCATGGCGCAAACACTAAAAACTCTGGGTGATCGAGCATAATATCGGTGCCCATGGTGAGGTTACATAGCGCATGCACTTCTTTCACGCCTTGCGGATCAACGCCGCGCGCCTTCATGTGATCACCAATTGGAAAGTTGGCAGGGTTTACAAAATTCATGCCTTCTGACACGGTTTTTAGGCTATCCACCACGTCTTGATAACTTACGCCGTCATTCACTGGCACTTCGTAAACTGCAGATTCCAAATTGATGTCTGGCATGCCTTTTGGTAAGGCTAGTGCCATTTTTTGCGGCCTTGCTTGTACGGCAACTTTTTCAGCTTGATCAATGCCAGTGTTCTTTGGTGGCTGCAGCGAACAGGCTGACAAACTCAACAATAACAAGATGACACAACAAAATTGAATCTTCATTTTTTGCCCCAAATTACGAATTTCTGAAGGCTTTTAGCGCTTCGTCTATCGCTTTGCGATCAAATTTTGGTGCTAATAATTCAATGAAGCCGTAAATATAATTACGTAAAAATGCGTCTTTACGCACGCCCACATAAGTGGTGCTGGATGGGAACAAATGACTGCAATCTAGCCGTACCAAGTCTTTATCGCGCTCTTCATCATAGGCCATATTAGCGATTAAACCGACGCCCAAGCCAAGCCCCACATAGGTTTTAATCACGTCGGCATCAATCGCGGTTAGCACCACGTTGGGCATAACGCCAGCATCGTGGAACACTTTTGACACAATCGTGCTGCCAGTAAATGCAAAATCATAGGTAATCAGCGGAAAGCTGGCAATTTTGGATAAAGTAAGTGGGTCGGCATCAATCAAGCGATGGCCTTTTGGCACCACTAAACAGCGATTCCACTCGTAACAAGGCAGGCACAATAAGCGTTCATCTAAACTAATCGCCTCAGTCGCAATGCCAATATCCGCCTCGCCGCTGGCCACTTGCGCGGTGACTTGACTGGGGTTGCCTTGGTGAATATTGAGCTTTACGTGTGGATACAGCTCGATAAATTGCTTGATAGCCGCAGGTAATTTGTAGCGCGCCTGCGTGTGCGTGGTGGCGATTGTCAGCGCACCCGTTTCTACTTTGCTAAACTCATCGCCCACGCGTTTGATATTTTGCATTTCGAGCATGACGGTTGCCGCGAGTTTAACAATGTGGCGGCCAGGCTCGGTAATGCCCGTTAAACGCTTGCCGTTGCGCTGAAAAATTTGCAAATTAAGCTCGTCTTCTAGCATTTGAATTTGCTTGCTAACGCCTGGCTGCGAGGTATGTAGCGCCTCGGCCGCAGCTGAAATGCTCAGACCTTGACGCGCTACTTCATGCACATATTTGAGTTGATGAAGTTTCATTATGCCGCTCTCTTATTGTTACATTGTATTTATAACGAAATAATATATGAAAATAAGAATAAGGTATTAAATAATTATATCTAATACTGTTATATTACGCGTCTTAGTCAATTTTTGGCAAACATTTGGGTTGTATAAAAATATGGATTTTATCCAATATATTGTGGCAGGGTTTGCCGTTGGCTTACTGGTTGGCCTAACAGGCGTGGGCGGTGGCTCGTTAATGACACCTATTCTGCTCATCTTTTTTAACGTAAAAGCCGCAGTAGCGGTTGGCACCGACTTACTCTACGCGTCAATCACTAAATCGGTCGGCATTTTTGCGCATGGCAAACTAGGTAACATCGATTGGAAAATGGTCAGCTTGTTGGCTTATGGCAGCATTCCTGCCTCCATTATCACCTTGCTGTATTTAAAAGAGTTGGATATTGCGTCTGACCACGCGGTAGCAAGCATCAAGTTTTGGCTTGGTATTGCTTTATTGCTCACTTCTGTATCGGTCATTTTTCGCAATCAATTAGCAAGTTTATCTAAAACTGGGCATTGGATTAATCCAAAATATGTACCTGCCCTGACCGTAGTTTTAGGTGTCGTTTTGGGCTTTATGGTCACATTAACTTCAGTTGGCGCTGGCGCCCTCGGCGTAACGGCATTATTGATTTTATACCCAAAAATTAATATTACTAAAATTGTTGGTACTGACGTTGCGCACGCTGTGCCGCTAACGCTGGTGGCAGGTTTAGGCCACGCCAGCCTTGGCACGGTGGATTGCTCATTATTAGGCACTTTATTAATAGGCTCAATTCCTGGCATTTGGATTGGCAGCCATTTAAGTAGCAAAGTAGCCGAGCATTGGGTACGCGTTATTTTGGCGCTAATTTTGGTTTATGTGGGGCAAAAATTAGCGTTTCCGCAATTTAATCAACTGATTGGCATGGTTGTGCTGTTGTTTATTATTGCATTTAAACAATTAGGTTTTAAAAAAACAAAGACGGCCATTCAATCATCTAAAAATCATTAAATAGAGCCAAAATAGGCGTTTTCAGTTAAAATATTAGGTTAAGTTTTTAAGATTAGAAAATATGTACAAATACGATCAGCTAGATCAACAAATTGTAGACGAACGCGTTGCACAGTATCGCGACCAGACCCGCCGTTATTTAGCGGGCGAATTGAGCGAGGACGAGTTTCGTCCATTGCGCCTGCAAAATGGTCTATATATTCAGCGCTATGCACCGATGTTAAGAATCGCGGTACCTTACGGTATGTTGTCGAGCCGCCAATTACATAAATTGGGCGATATTGCCAAAAAATATGATAAAGATTATGGGCACTTTTCTACGCGCCAAAATTTGCAGCTAAACTGGCCAAAGCTAGAAGATGTGCCTGATATTCTAGCTGAGCTCGCTACGGTGGAAATGCATGCCATTCAAACCTCTGGCAACTGCATTCGTAACATCACGACAGACCAATTTGCAGGCATTGCGCCTGACGAAGTGATTGACCCGCGCGCGATGGCCGAAGTAATGCGCCAATGGAGCACCTTCCACCCAGAATTCGCTCTACTTCCACGCAAATTTAAAATTGCTGTTTCTGGCACCAAGCAAGACCGCGCGGTGGTGCAAGCGCACGACATTGGTATGGAATTTTACACCGACACCTCTGGGAAACTAGCGATTAAAGTATGGGTAGGTGGTGGCCTAGGACGCACGCCGATATTGGGTTCTGTAAT
>JANOWA010000342.1:0-8309 GCA_031417675.1 Methylotenera sp. | reverse complement strand
ATCGAATCGGGCAGCCAAACGTGCAATGGCACTTGCGCCGATTTACCCATTGCGCCAATAAACAGTAAAATGCAGGTCACCGTCATGAGTGACCAAGGCATATTGGGAATAAGCGTAATTTGCTTGGCCACTAATGCAGGCGCGGCTTGAAATACGGCTGCATAATCTAAACTGCCCGTGTAAAACAACACCATGCCGATGCCGAGCAAAAAGCCAAAATCGCCCACGCGATTGACTAAAAATGCTTTGAGATTAGCGTAAATAGCTGTTGGCCGCGTGTACCAAAAACCAATGAGTAAGTAAGAAACCAGCCCTACCGCCTCCCAGCCAAAAAATAATTGCATAAAATTGTTCGCCATCACCAGCATCAACATGGCAAAGGTAAATAGCGAAATATAGCTGAAGAAGCGCGAATAACCTGGATCTTCCGCCATATAACCAACGGTATAAATATGTACCATGAGTGATACAAAAGTGACCACAACCATCATCATGGCGGTTAAATTATCAATCAGAAAACCAACATTAAATTGAATGTTGCCGCCAGTTTCTAAACTCGAGCGCAGCCAAGTATAAAGATTGTAATTAGCGTGGTAGCCATCCATCGTGGCATTAAGCACAATGGCCGACAACACAAATGCGCTGCCAACCGCGCCAATGGTGGTGATATGCGCCATAGCGCGTGGCAATTTGTTGCCAAATAGCCCAACAATCACCGCCGCAATGAGTGGCAATAATACGATTAATAAACAGATGGTTTGTAATGACATTGTAATTATTTTAGCCTTTTAAACTATCTAAATCGTCCACGTTAATGGTGCGTAAATTACGAAATAGCACCACTAAAATCGCTAAACCAATGGCGGATTCTGCTGCCGCGACAGTGAGAATGAAAAATACAAATACTTGACCAGCAATGTCGTTCAAATAATGCGAGAAAGCAATAAAGTTTAAATTCACTGCTAGCAACATTAGCTCGATACACATCAGCAAAATAATCACATTTTTGCGATTTAAAAAAATGCCAATCACGCTGATCGCAAACAGTAGCGCGCCTAAAATCAAATAATGCGACAGCGTGACCATTATTTTTTTTCCTCAATTGGCACAATCGCTTCGGGCGCTTCAACCACTGCGTCCAATTTTACAATGCGCAAACGGTGGGCTTTTTTAGCCAATACTTGCTCGGCAGGGTTCATCGATTTGCTTTCTTTTCTATCCCGAAGGGTAAGCACAATGGCAGCCACAATTGCCACTAATAGCACGACAGATGCCAATTCAAACGGTAACAAATAATCGGTATATAACACGCGGCCAAGCTCGGCCGTATTGCTGTAATCGGCTGGTTTTGATGCAACTTTAACGGCTATAAAATACTTGCCGCTTAATACCATGACCATTTCAACTGCCATTAAAAGGCCGATAATGCCCGCCATGGGTAAGTACTCCCAAAAGCCTTCCCGCAGCTTGTCGATATTAATATCTAGCATCATCACCACAAATAAAAATAGCACCATCACGGCGCCCACATAAACTAAAACCAAGGCAATGGCTAAAAACTCTGCCTCCAACAACAACCAAATGCCCGCTGCGGTAAAAAACGCTAACACTAAATGTAAAGCCGCATGCACAGGGTTACGCGTGGTAATGACGCGCACCGCGGCGAATAGCAAAATGGCTGCTAGGGTATAAAAAACATAATCAGTGAAAATCATCATTTTAGTTGGTAGTCGATAGTCGTGAGTCGGTAGCAACTGCAACAGTCTTGCGGCTCTCGACAAAAATCACTGTATATTCTCGGCTAGTGCTCATCTGTAATTCTTATCTTGTGCGCGGTCTGCGGCAATTTGTTTCTCGTGTTTATCGCCCACTGCCAACAACATTTCTTTGGTGTACAGCAAATCGCCGCGTTGTTCGCCGTGATAATCAAAAATTCGCGTTTCTACAATAGAATCCACGGGGCAAGATTCCTCGCACAGGCCGCAGAAAATACATTTGGTTAAATCAATGTCGTATCTAGTGGTGCGGCGCGTATTATCCTCGCGTTGTTCCGATTCAATGGTAATTGCTAGCGCAGGGCAAACCGCCTCACATAATTTGCAAGCAATGCAACGCTCCTCACCATTTGGGTAGCGCCGTAGTGCGTGCAAGCCACGAAAGCGTGGCGATTGCGGCGTACGCTCCTCTGGGTATTGAATGGTAATTTTACGCGCAAAAAAGTATCGGCCAGTGAGCGCCATGCCTTTTAATAGCTCCCACAGCATTAAGCTGCTTATTGTATTTTTAATTGCTTTCAACATAATTAATGGAACAAATATTCCCAACGGGTTTGCATCATTGCGCCCACAAAAATAATCCAAACTAGCGTAATGGGTATAAATACCTTCCAGCCCAAACGCATGATTTGGTCGTAGCGATAGCGCGGAAACGTTGCCCTAAACCATAAAAAGAAGAATACCAAAAAGCACATTTTAGCCAAAAACCAGAAAATACTGTCTGGAAAAAATGGAAACGGGGACAACCAGCCGCCTAAAAACATGGTCGCCGCCAACGCGCACACCAGCCAAATATTCGCGTACTCGGCCAAGAAAAATATCGCAAACGCCATGCCAGAATATTCCACATGAAAACCCGCGACAATTTCAGATTCGCCTTCTGCCACGTCAAACGGCGCGCGGTTGGTCTCGGCCACAGCGCTAATAAAATATACAATAAATAGCGGAAATAGCGGAATGAAATACCAATTCAGAAGTCCGCCGCTTTGCCCCATCACAATTTTGCCCAAGTTAAGCGAGTTTGCGCACATTAACACGCCCACCAGCGCAAAGCCCATGGCAATCTCATAACTCACAATTTGCGCCGCCGACCTGAGTGAACCTAAAAACGCATATTTTGAGTTACTCGCCCAGCCCGCAATTATTACGCCATACACTGCGACTGATGTCATGGCCAAAATATACAGCAAACCCGCATCAATATTAGCCAGCACTTTTGTGCCATCAAACGGAATCACCGCCCAAGCCGCAAACGCAGGCGCGATAGCTAATACTGGGCCAATGAAAAATAAAGCCTTGCTGGATGCAGAAGGTAAAATAATCTCTTTAAACAACAACTTAACGCCATCAGCGATTGGTTGCAACAACCCAAAATAGCCCACGCGATTTGGGCCAATGCGCACTTGCATATAGCCAATCACTTTACGCTCGGCTAGTGTTAAATAGGCAATTGCCCCCATTAATGGCGCAACAATAGCGATGATTTTAATTAGCGTCCAGCTGGTGAGCTGCACCGCTGGCCACCAACTACCAAATAGATTGGCGAGCAACTGCATCATGCGGTCGCTGCCTCGTCTATCGCGGTATTATCGACGCTAATTTTACCAACAATCAATTTTTCAATGGTAATGTCGCCCATCAAATCGCCAAGGCCAATTGAGCCTTCGTGAGACGCCGTTACACGCACGCATCCCATCGCTACGTGGTTATCTAGCTTAACTTGCAGCGCTGCGCTGCCTTTATCTTGACGCGCCAGCACCGTATCACCATCCGCCAAGCCTAGCGCAGCCATTTGCGCATCACGCATGCGCGCCATTGGCTGTGTGTTGTACTTGGTTTTTTGCAGTGGTGCCGAGCGGCGCACAATGGGATCAGATTCATATTGTGGTACTTCACCAATACGTTGCAGGCCTTCTTGCTTAATATTAACTTGAATTTCGACGAGTTCTTTTAGGTTGTTGTTTAGGCTGCGCCACACGACAGCAGAGGGTTTTTCACCTTTAAAAATTTTAGCTTTGACTTCTTCGCTGCTATCAAAATCAAAGCCTGCTAAACCTAAAGTGTTGGCCAATACGCGCAATACTTTCCAGGCTGGGCGACATTCACCAAGCGGTTTAGCGACAGCGGCAAAGCTTTGTACGCGCCCTTCCATGCTCATAAACGTACCAGAAGTCTCGGTAAACGGTGCGATTGGCAGCAGCACGTCTGCATGTTCTAGCGCTTGTGATTTAAACGCAGTGAGCGCAACCACGCATTCGGCTTGCGCCATCGCGGCCTTAGCAAGCGCAGCATGTTGGCAATCGAGTTCTGGCTCTATATTCAATAATAAATAAGCTTTTCGCGGCACCTCTAGCATGGCACGTGCGTGCATTCCCAAGGCGGATGGCATAACACCCATCAAATGCATACCTGTGCTATTGGCAGCGGCTGGCAATATGCCACCTTTTGCACCACTAATGCCGCCAATCGCCTCCATCATGCTATACATTTCGGTAAATCTTGGGTCGCTAAGTGCCATATTACCCAAGAAAATACCGACTTTTGGTGCGACCAAGTCAACCGTACCATTTAAACCAGCCAAGCCAGCTAAGCTCTCAGCCATCGCTTGCGTATTGGGGCGCACTTTAATTTCTGCCAATAATTGATTTAAAGATGGCGGCAGACACAAAGACAACCGTTGCAAACCAGACATAGCTTTTAAAATCTGCCCCAGCACATTCACCATATCATTCGGCCGCACAATCACCTTGTGCGCGATTTTCATTAGTGGGTTATTGTCTAGTGGGCTGACGATTGAAAGCTCAGCGCCATTATTCACCGCTTTGCGAAAACGCTGCGCCAGCAAGGGATGCTCGTTACGCAAATTGCTGCCAATAATCAAAATGCGGTCTAGCTCTTCAATTTCTTGAATATTGCAGCCCATCCACGGCGTGCCAACACGTTTGCCATCTAACCTAAAATCGGTTTGGCGCAGGCGATAATCTACGTTGCCACAACCCAAACCAGTGGCTAAAGCCTTGATTAAATAACCTTCTTCCATGGTGCTGTTGGGCGAAACTAGCACGCCTAAACTGTCTGCGCCATGATGATTGGTAATATCTTTTAACTGCCCTGCCGCGAACTCTAGCGCGGTTTTCCAGTCCGTTTCTTGCCACGCCCCGTTGTGCTTAATCATCGGTACTTTTAAGCGATCTGGGCTATTTAGGCCTTCGTAAGAATAACGGTCGCGATCTGACAACCAGCATTCGTTGATACTTTCTTTTTCGCGCGGCAATACGCGCATCACTTTGTTGTCTTTCACGTGCACTTCAATGTGCGAGCCCAAACCATCGTGCGGCGCAATACTTGGCCTGCGGACAAGTTCCCAGCTACGCGCTGAATATCTAAAAGGCTTCGAAGTTAGCGCGCCCACGGGGCACAAATCGATAATATTACCCGAGAGTTCTGAGTTAACCGATTTATCGACATAAGCGGTGATTTCTGCATGTTCGCCGCGGCCAACCAAGCCTAGCTCTTGCATGCCACCCACTTCTTTTAAGAAGCGCACGCAGCGCGTGCATTGAATGCAGCGCGTCATATCGGTGCTAATCAGCGGGCCAATATTTTTGTTAAACACTACGCGTTTTTCTTCGGTATAGCGCGATCCACTGGCGCCATAAGCCACGGCAATATCTTGCAAATCGCACTCGCCGCCTTGGTCACAAATGGGGCAATCTAGCGGATGATTAATCAGCAAAAATTCCATCACCGATTTTTGCGCTTCTATCGCCTCTTTGCTGCGCGTAAAAATTTTCATGCCTTCGGCCACAGGCGTTGCGCATGCTGGCAGTGGTTTGTTGAATTTTTCGACTTGCACTAGGCACATGCGGCAGTTAGCCGCTACCGACAATTTTTTATGGTAGCAAAAACGTGGAATGGCAATACCGAGCTTGTCAGCCGCATCAATGATGGTGCTGCCGTGTTCGACCTCGAGTGCTTTGCCGTCTATTTCAATTTGTACCATATATTCAAAAAACCTTTTAAGCCGCCGATGAACGCCGATAAACACCGATGATTACATTGGCCTTTGCCTCATTTATATGTTTATTGTCTTGTATTTTCATTTCAGTCAATTTTAATTTTCTATCATTTCAGTCTGTATTTATCGGCGTTTATCTGCGTTCATAGGCGGTTAAATTAAAACGCCAACTAGCCATCTACCATGCTTTTGCCGTGCTGAATATAATACTCAAACTCTGGCCTAAAGTGCTTAATAAAACTAAGTACTGGCGTGGCCGCCGCGTCGCCCAGCGCACAAATCGTACGGCCAGAAATATTGCTGCTCACGCTGGTTAATAGCTCCAAGTCTTCCATTTTGCCTTTGCCATCCACAATGCGCGCAATTACGCGATACACCCAACCCGTTCCTTCGCGGCAAGGCGTACATTGACCGCAGCTTTCTTCATAAAAAAAGTAACTTAAACGCTTTAGCGTTTTTACCATACAAGTGGTGTCGTCCATCACAATCATACTGCCCGCGCCTAAGCTAGAGCCTGCCTTGCTTAAGCCGTCATAATCCATAGTGGCGTTTGCAATCATTTCAGCCGTCATCACGGGTGTTGAAGGCCCGCCTGGAATCACTGCTTTAAGCTTGCGACCTTTCCAAACACCACCTGACATGGCTAACAAGTCTGCAAAACTGGTACCCATTTTCACTTCATAATTGCCTGGCTTTTCTACATGCCCAGACACGGAAAATAACTTTGTTCCACCAGAATTCGCAACACCAAGCGCCGCAAACGCTTCGCCGCCATGCTGCAATATCCACGGAATGGACGCAAAACTTTCTGTGTTATTCACATTGGTTGGCTTGCCAAACACGCCATAACTGGCGGGGAATGGCGGTTTAAAGCGTGGCTGGCCTTTTTTGCCTTCGATCGATTCAATCAACGCGGTTTCTTCGCCGCAAATATAAGCACCGTAACCATGTACTGCGTAACAATCGAAACTGAAATTAGTACCAAACAAGTTTTCGCCTAAATAGCCCGCGGCCTTTGCCTCGTGCAAAGCATTTTCAAAAATATCGTAATCTTGCCAAATTTCGCCATGAATATAGTTGTAACCCACCCGTGCGCCCAAAGTATAAGCGGCAATTGCCATGCCTTCAATCAGCTGATGCGGGTTATAACGCAAAATATCGCGGTCTTTAAACGTGCCAGGCTCGCCTTCATCCGAGTTGCACACCAAGTATTTGGTGCCATCAAAATAGCGCGGCATAAAGCTCCACTTTAAGCCAGTCGGGAAACCTGCACCGCCACGGCCGCGCAAGCCAGATACTTTGACTTGGGTAATGATATCGACCGCTTTTACTTTATCAGTGACGATTCTTTTCAGTTGCGCGTAGCCGCCGAGTTTTTCGTAAGCGGCCAACGAAGCGGGATTTTCCTCAGCTAAAGTGCGCAAGCAAAGCAAAGTTTGACCTTTTGGGTCGCTCATCGCAGGCTTGTTGGCTTTAATCATTTTAGTCGCCATTATTTTAGTCCGTCCAAAATAGCGTCCACGCTTTCGGGCGTTAAAAACTCGTACATAGTGTGATTATTCACCGTCATTAAAGGCGCACCACCACACGCACCCATGCACTCGCCTTCTTTCAAGCAGAATTTTCCGTCCGCAGTCACTTCGTTGAAGCCAACCCCCAGCTTGGCTTGTAGATGATTCACGATAGCATCAGAATCGCGCAACATGCACGAAATATTGGTGCAAATGGTCATTTTGTATTGACCTACAGGTTCAAGGTCGTACATATTATAAAACGTCGCTACTTCCATCGCCGCAATATCGGGCATACCCAAGTAC
Source organism: Methylotenera sp. (assembly GCA_031417675.1). GTDB lineage: Bacteria > Pseudomonadota > Gammaproteobacteria > Burkholderiales > Methylophilaceae > Methylotenera_A. The sequence continues at coordinate 699 of JANOWA010000342.1, read as the reverse complement.
GCCGCAACCTCGCTTATACTCTCTTGCGACAACCAACCATGCTCGGTTTGCACAATACGTAGCGCCGCCATCACCGCCGCTTGGCGCTGGTCGGCAGGATATTTGGTGAGCTCAAAATCTATTTTTTTGATAGCTTCAGGTGATAGCATTATGCAACCTAACTAAACTTAATCTTGAAAAAGCCAAACTTCTAAACAAGACGAGTAGCACAGCAAAAAAATTTGCGCCGCATAGGGGTTCTATGCAAGCAGGTTTTTTTGCGAAGCAACGGAGTATTGTGACGAAGCTTGGCTTTTTCATCTGTCTATTTCACCAAATACTATATCCTGAGTTCCGATAATCGCCACCAAATCCGCAATCATGTGGCCTCTAGTCATTTCATCTAATGCGGCCAAATGCGGAAAACCAGGCGCGCGGATTTTCAAGCGGTACGGCTTATTCGCGCCATCCGAAACCATGTAAATGCCAAACTCACCTTTTGGGTGTTCCACCGCCGCATAGGCCTCGCCCGCAGGCACGTGAAAGCCTTCGGTGAATAATTTAAAATGGTGAATCATATCTTCCATATTGGTTTTCATGCCTTCACGGTCTGGCGGCGCAACTTTGTTGTCACGCGTAATCACATCGCCTGGGTTAGCACGCAGCCAAGTAATACATTGCTTAATAATGTTATTCGATTGCCGAAATTCTTCCATGCGC